>CAOJND010000028.1 GCA_948439445.1 uncultured Eubacteriales bacterium
AAATCAGGGATTATCCACAATTGATTATCGTAATTTGTAAAGTTATCTTTGATATTTTGTTCAAAGCGACTTTTGGACTTCATTGAAAATTCAACTTCAACACAGGTTGAAACACAATTATCCTTAAATATAAAATCGGGTCTGTGACTCCTACAGCTAAAGCCATCTTTGCTATGTAATTCTTTTTCTGTAACCATATCTTTGTACTTAATACCATATTGTTTATGTATATATATTGCTGTATCAGCAACATTACTATCATGTAAGATCTGTTCAACTCGAATACTTTCACTTTTACGGGATACACCAATCAAAGTTCTGCCTTTAGAAGTTAAACTATAAATATAGGGAAAACCATATAATATTTTTTCTCTATTAATATAGTTAGCTTCTATTAGTTTTGACAATCGTCTATCACAAGCCCTTTGGCCAGTAAATCCTGCAAAGGCTTGTATATGTCTGCCAGTCACAATTCTCCAACGAAAAATTTCTTGTAGGATTAAATAATCCCTCTCAACAATCCTGAATCCCTTCATAACTTCACACCACTTTGCCAACAACTATACTTATATTACTACTAGATTACTATCTAATACTATTCACTAAATCTGTAATTTATGTTATTAATATTTAAAATTATATATTAATTAAAACACACTATAAAAGTCAGCGTTAGCGAAGTTTATTTTAAGGCAAAAATGTGCATGACGAAGTAGCGGGGTCTCGGAACACTGGTTCCAAGACCCCGCTACTTCGCTGCACTTTTTTCTTAATAAAACGTAGCCATACGCTGACTTTTACATATAGTGTGTTTTTTTAAACTGTTCTAGCTTAGGTGGAACAGTTTATAGACAGGGAATTTTATCTTGTTTTTGCCCTCAAAAAGAATAGGCGTATGTAAAGTAATTTTACATACGCCTGGTTTTAAATAGCACTAATATAATATTTTTTATTGGTATTATTTAATAGTCTCTTTATTCTCCAAGTAGTTATTGTAAACTCGTTTGCAGCTAAAAATTATCCATAATACAATATGAATCTTATTTGTTTTGCTTACTATTTTTTTAATATCGAGTATATATAATATAACTCTTAAATTAGTAGCTATGGATACTATTTAAACTTAATCTACTTTTTTCAAAACTCCCTCTAAAACGAATCTTGCTCCATCATATTCATATGAGCACGTAGAAAAAATTACAATACGGTCGTTACTTTGTATTTCAACATTGCTCTTAAAAATGGAATTTTGACATGCTTCATACACGTGATTATCTAACTCTGCTTGCATTAAATTGCATGAGTAAATATCAGAATCTTCAGATACCACATAGCCAGCAAATAACTCAACCTTGTAATTTTGTGCTGGTGTTAGCAGATAACACACTGGATGTGCTTCATAATATGCTTGATCCCGATAATCCAGCAGAGATCCGAACATCGTATCGTTTTTCATATTATGGCCGTAGATTATGGTTTGCCAATCGGAGAAATCGATCTCATTTCGGTAATCCATAAAAATTGTTCCAGCAGCATTCCAGGAGCGATCAATAAGACGATGTAAATAATAGTCGTTATCATTACTCTGTGCAATAGGGTAATTTATTTTTGTGCCTGGAAAGTAGAGCCATGCAACAATATCTCTGTTGTAATCTTTCAGCTTTTCAAAATCTACTATGATTGGAAAGTCTTCTATAAATTCGGATTTTTCTGATTCGTCCAATGTTGAATTATCACAGTCGGCGTTTTCTTTTACAAGTGTGTGAATAACGACATTATCTATCAATTCATTTGTCAGTTTTCTGCTATTCTCCGCTTCAATTATATACATTAATATATGAAATAAAGATATAATAAAAATGATAGTGGACACGGATATACCAATTCTCAAAAAAAATAAATGACATTTTGCAGAAAAAGTATGGTTATTATTCATCAATGCTACTTTCCTCAAATACAATATTATTCTTAGACAAACGCCTCTAACCGCTATGCTGTATAAGTTAGAGGCGTTTGTCTACATATTATTTTGTTTTTTTACTTGGCATAGGTTGTATCTGGAGATTCAGAAATTGTATTTTTTACGATTAACTCACCATTCTTAATAGCAAAGACATTCCAATAATTGCTTTCACCCAAATCTGTTGGAACATTAAATTCAGCAATTAATGTATTACCTTGTTCAATAGTAACCTTTGCCCCTGACAGCGCTACTGTTCCCTCTCCAGCGTATTTGAAAATATAGTAATAATACGGAGTGTCGCAAGTCGTGTTCAGTGTTATATGTTCTGGACCGTAACCATCGGTATCATCATAATCAAGAGTACAAACCTCGAACTCGCCGTCATACTGTGATTGGTGTGAATAATACACATGGAAGGAATCACCATTATTTAATGTTCCCTCAACATGAGAATCGAGATCTCTCGGATTTTCTCCCCAAGTCAAAGTTATTAGATAATTATCACCTAAAATAATAGGCGTAATTGTTCCGTTTTGATTTTCAGTTGTACCAGATTGAACAATAATGTTAAATGCAGATGATGTATATCCATCTTTCGATATAGCGACAGTGTAGTTGCCAAGAGGCAATTCAATGGAATAATTTCCATTTGCATCGGTAACAGCTGTTTTAACAACCGCATCTGCTTCACTGGTATTATTCCAATCCCGTTTCACTACTAAATTAACTTCAGATACACCGTTGCCAGTTAAAGAATTAACTACCTTACCACTTGCAACACCATTCTCGTGTTCTGAGCCTTCAATGAGCAAGAATGTTTCCATATATGTATTTTCATTATTGGAAACTGTTGCATAGGACTTAAAATCAATGTATCCTGGTGCGGAGATTTTAACGAGATAGCGTCCTTCATGGAGATTAATCGTATAGTTACCAGAAGAATTTGAAGTACTTGTTGTATAAAGCAAATTGTTTCTGTATACTTCTACACTTGCACCTGGAATTGCCATTGTACGATCGGAAGCCTTGCATATTTTACCTGAGAGTGTGCCAGTAGCCGTCCTTCTAATTGCTTCCTCAACAGCTAACTTTGCATTTACCATTGGATGATCACCAGATGTCTTTGTTGAGGCAGGGTTGTCGAGGACCATAACATTTGTTGAATTACGCACAATGTCCACAACTTCAGAACCACTAAATGTATTGTTTACTGACCAGACCAAACTTGCCACTCCAGTAACGATAGGAGCAGCCATTGATGTTCCAGACAAAGCCTTATATTTCCCATGAAACCCACCAGTTACAGTACTATATATGTCTCTATCATTTCGCTCGGATCCATCTCCACCAGGAGCACATATGTTCACCTGGGATCCCGAATCTGAAAATTCAGAAATTATATAGCCATTCTCAGATCGTTGAACAGCAGCAACGATTAACAACCTGTTTAGTATATTTTGTTTTGTTGCTCTTCCATTACCCCAATCAACACAATTGCTAGATGTTATGGAGGCAAAAAACAATGAATTTTTAGCATCTACTCCACCATTTCCAGCCGATTTTACAACGACAAAGTCATAGGTTTTCAGTAGTACAGCCATGTATCCTGACGCTGTTCTTCCGTGATCATCTATAACAGATTGAGTATATTCCTTTCCATTAGGGTAGGTACCCGCATAGCCCAGCGAAAAATTAATTACTTTAGCGCCTGCCTCTACATTAAATATTAGGCCAGCATAAATCATTGTATCTGTTTCCCAATCGAAAAAAATATCTTGTGACAATGTTGCCTCATAATCAAAACATATTAATTCGCTGTTCCAAACTAAACCTGTAATACCCTTGTTGTTATTTGGTTTAGCTCCAATTATGCCAGCAACATGGGTGCCATGATCCTCTTTACTATTCAACCGGCCAAAATCATCTGGGAAAGTAACCGACAAATCTTCATGTCCAGTATCAAAACCATTATCGACTATTCCCACTTTTATTTTAGAAAATCTGTCATTATAGTCCCACGCAGATGGTGCTTCAATCGCTTCCAACCACCAGTTGCTTCCATCTACATCTGCATCTGCCCAGTCTACAGCATCCACATCTCCAGCCCAGGGGTCATTTGGTGCTACAGAACTTTCGAGATTTTTATAGGCTTGATCATAATGAGCAAATAAAACACAATCGTTTTGTTCTACATTATATACTATTCTTTTTAGTTCATCCAAACTACATTCTTTTATTTGTACTTGATATTGATTAATTAATTTTATTTTCCCGACAACGATGCCATTTATAGATTCTATTACTTTATCAATATCCGAAGACGAAGCACTTTCATCAAAAACGATTATTATCATATTGTTAACGTATGAAATTTCCAGTTCTTCATTTGTAACAATATTTTTCTCGTCAGGTGTATAAACACTTCTATCTGCAACATCGTCATTACCGTTTTTATGTATACTTATTTGTGCACAGACTAAAAAGCTATTTCCATCAATAATTATCGTTTTATCTACAGAAATATTGCCGTCATTTGTTTGCGCCGCAAATACACCCATTGGAATCATTGTGAGTATCATAGCAACGCACAAAAACAAGCTTAACACCTTAATGCTTTTTTTTGCTTTAGACCTAAATATAATAAGTAGTGTTATACAAATAGCGGAAATGACAAATAGTACAATCCACAAAACAATTTGAGAAGTATCCCCAGTTTTAGGAACTGTTATATCCTTATTGTTGCCTGGTTGAGTTGTATTCTCAGGTCTTGTAGAATCGTTTGAACCGTTGGAATCTTTATCAGCGGTAGTACCCCCAGGCTTAGTAGTATCATCTGGTTCAGTGCCATTATCTTTTTTCAAATCATCAGACAACTGTGCTATCACATTGTTGGAATAAGTTTTGCCCGGATCAATAGTAATATTGGTTATTTTGAGATCTCCGGATTTAACCACCAATCCTTCCGGTAACAATGTTTGAATAGATATCTCTCCAACACTATTCGAATTTGTGTTTTTAACATTTACCGAAACTTGAACATCTTCATCTGCCGAGTATTCATCTTTGTTCGTGATTATGGATACTTCTAACCCATCCTGAATGTCACTACTTGCTGCACTTGCATTAAGTGGCAATACAAGTAAAATGCAACACATAATACATAGTGTTGAAAATAAACTAGCGATTTTCTTCATAATTATATTCCTTTCCTTTCGTTCTGCTCAAGGCACAACATGGTATGAAACATGCCTTTTGCAGAAAAATTGATATACTTAACTTAGTTAATTAAAGATATACCACAAACCATGAGTTTGAATTATTTTATCTTAACATATAAATCAATAATTACATTATCTATATCATCTTTTGACCTACCCCTATTTACAATAGCGTTATACAATGGGGATATGGAGTTTAATTTATTCTCCCAAAGAAAATCTACCAATTTTTCAATTGATTCTATTATTTTTTGTGGATCACCTCTGTGTCGTACTTTAACAGCATTTTCTATGGTAAATTCTTTATTGAAGGTGCAATTATCTGGTACAGCTATTTCCCTATCAAGTGGGATATCTATTTCTTCGTCTACAAATTCATCCCCCTCAATGACTTCAGCAAAATGTATAGCTGTTATACCATACCCTGTTCGAGAAGCATTATTTTCTTTTATAATCCGATGTAGTTGCCACATAACAGTGCCTACTTCTTCCACTCTCATTATAGAACGGTATGATAAAACATTTTTAAGCGTTAAGGTCTGATTTACAAATATTTCAGTCATCATTTTTTACCCCACTTAAATTTTGAAATATGTTGATACCTTTTCACTAGAATTTCTGATATAATAATTGTTAAATCGCCTCAAAGTGGACAAACTTAAAATATACAAGGAGTTTGTTTGCATTCCCTTAGTTTATTCCTTAGAGAAAAAAGTGTGCAAACGCCCTATTTGTGGGCATTTGCACACTTTGATTTTTCATCTTAAATCACGTTACTTTGTTCATAAAACATCTGTAATTTCTCCATTTGTTTACTTTTTAATTCATATGATGAATGAACATATGTGCTGAGCGTAATTCCAACACTAGAGTGGCCTAGAATTTCACTAAGTGTTTTAATATCCATACCAGCTTCTATGCATCTTGTTGCAAATGTATGTCTTAACGCATGAAAATTAATTTCTTCAATATTGCTTTCACGAAGACAACGAGCCAACATGTTACGACAGCTTCTCGGTTCTATATACTTAGACGAACCAGTTAAAATATAGCAGTCTCCAGATAATCCTTTATAAATAGGTACTATTTTTTCTTTTATAAAAGATGGTATCGGAATATATCTAGGCTTTTTCGATTTTGGGCTGTTTATGCTGATTTTTGTTTTTGCTTTCGGGTTTTTGTCCATATTTTTTATTCTCTGCATTGTTTTGTTAATCCTCAGAACGCCTTTATTAAAATCTATGTCTTCTACTTTTAATGCGCACAGTTCTCCTATTCGCATACCAGAATACAAACACAATAATATACCAGCTGTCTGATAATTAAAATGATTGGAAATATATTGTTCCAACTTTTCTTGGTCTTTATCTGTCAGAATTTTTATTTCTCTCATATTCTGTTTTGGTTTTATTAACTTAAAATGTTCATTGGCTATATAACCATTTTCATATGCAAATCTTGTAATAGAGGTTAGAAGTGATGAAATATCCGCTATTGTTTTTGCAGATAATCCTCCCTTATGGTCTATCCTACCCCCTGTATAACTTTCTCTTATAAAACTGTCCAATAGCTTTTTATTTAGTTTTGTTCTATCTAAGTCTCCGATTTTTTTAATTATGTGGTTGTTTACAATACAATAATATGTTGCATATGTTGACGGTTCCACCGAAATTTCAATGTTATCTAACCATAAATTTACAATTGTGCTTATTTTCATTTCTGATTTTTGAGCCATAATATTTCAATTTTCCTTTCTTAAAATTTAGTTTTTTCCCTTGACAAAAGTTGTAAATATTTGTATAATTAGAGAAAATTTGAAGTTTTCTCTAAGGAATAAACTAAAGGAAAAACTAAACTATTTTCACATTATATATAATCATATTCTAGATTTGAAGTAATATTACATATTAAAAAGGCAACAAATAGATGATAGAAATTCATCTATTTGTTGCCTTTTACTATATGCCCTCTTTATTACACCCAAATTGTCTACAACGTTCAATTTCGATATTACAGATATACTTGTTATAAATTGTCAATGAGATTTTTTAATTCTAGTGTAAGGTGAATTTATTAAATAAGTAGGAGGAATAAATCAGTTCCACGCACCAATATATTAGAACATATCTATTAATCCCTCATACTATAAGTAGATAGAGAAACAAACAACGCTATGATATGGAAAAGGAAGAAAATTATTTTAAATAGTATGAGCGAAATAGGCATTTTATTATATTGTTTGAATAGACTTTAATCAAGGAGGTCATATGAAAGTTGTTGTAAACCTTCCAGAACGAGAAGAAGATAAAAAAGAACTTGAAAGTAGGGTTGTATTCTTTCATGCAACATTATTGATAGAAAGAATAAAGCAATTAAAAATTAGTGATAAATCTAAGCAAAAAATTCTCGATTTAATTTTACAAGACTTGAAAGAAAAATGTACATAGTATTTCAAAGCAAGAACATAAGTTTCCTTTTGTATACGATTCTTTTTAAACTAAAAACCTCCATAATGGCGCTTTTATTTTGCGCTATTATGGAGGTTTTTACAAATTTTAGCCATTCTCATGCACAAGATACTAACCTAAATAAGTTTTTAATCTTTCATACATTTCTCTTGATATATAGTTATTACCATATTCCCAACGTTTTACTGAAGTTACAGACACATGAAGCAATTTAGCAAATTTAGGCTGTGTTAGATTTAGTTTTTTTCTTAATTCTAATATCTTCTTACTTGGATTGTCTAAAAGAAATGCTATATAATCATCTGTAATCGCAATCTTATCTTCAATATCCAATTCTTTTATAACGCTTCTAATTAAATTAACATCAATTAATTTCATCTCCATATTTTCAATATGCTTTAATGCTGTGGCAGGATAACCTAATTTTAAACTTAAATCATTCTGCTTTATGTTAGCTAACCTACGATAATATTTTATCTGTTGTCCAAGGGTGCTATTCTCATCTATTTGTGGTATCTTCCATTTAGCATGAGTTTTTAAAGTAATTTCAGTTTCTAGCTTGTCCTTTAATTTATCAAACAGCTTACTGATTGATACACAGCTTTCCAACACGTGAATGTTGCATTTTCAACACAACGGGCCGCATAGGTCGCCAGCCGCGTCCCCTTGGAGCCGTCAAAGGTGGATACCGCCTTGATCAACCCAATGGTGCCAATGGAAATTAAATCCTCCTGATCACTGGATACAGCATAGTATTTCTTCATAATATGGGCAACCAGACGCAAATTCCGCTCAATCAGCACATTTCTGGCCTCCAGATCCCCCTGGGCCGCCAGCGCCAGATACCGCCGCTCCTCCTCCGCCGTTAAAGGCTTGGGAAAGCTACCGGTGGAGAGCTGAAGTCCGCTGAGAATCCCGCTGAGCATCAACCAAACCGCTGTCACCATATACCATCACCTCCCCTTCAACCATATTCTGCGTAGCCCGTCCTTTTTCCTTGTCCCCCAACAAAATGACGCCGCCGAAAAAGAGAAAGATCTGGTAGAAATCAGTGTTGACAAAATACATATCTGTGGTATAATTATGCAAACGCCACTTATGCAGTAACGTTTGAAAAAGGAAGAAGGATTTGAAATGAAAAAAATGATTTCCCTATTGACGGTAGCAGTCATGTGCCTGCTGCTGCTCAGCGCTTGCGGCGGCGGTTCTGTCACTGCCAAGGTGATCGACATCCAGTTGACCAGCGAGGAATATGCCTTTGCGATCAATCCCAACGATACTGACTTAATCAACTCAGTCAATACGTTCCTGGCTGAAATTAAGACCAACGGTCAATTTGACGAGGTTGTGAACCACTATTTTGGCGACGGCACCCCGGTACCGGTGGCGAGTGCCCAGGAGGACCCTGCCAAGGATCAGTTGATTGTGGTCACCGAGCCAGGCTTTGAGCCGTTTGAGTATACCGAAGGCGACAAGTTTGTTGGCATCGATATGGAACTGGCCAAAATGCTGGCGGATTATCTGGGCAAGGAATTGGTGATTAAGCCCATTGATTTTGACGCCATTTTTGAGACGCTGAACACCGGTGGCGCCGATGTGGGTATGGCCGGCATCACTGTTAAGCCCAGCAGAGCCGCTCTAGTTAGCTTTAGCGATAGCTACTACAACGCAGCGCAAAAGTTGATCGTCCCCAGCAACGACGAGAAGTTTGCCTCTTGCTCCACCAAAGAGGACGTGGAAAAGCTGCTGGGTGAGCTTTCCGCCAGCGTGAAGATCGGTGTGCAGACCGGCACCACTGGTCAGGCCTATGTGAAAGGCGACGAGGACTTTGGCTTTACCGGCCTGTCCGCAACCGATGTGGGCTATACCAATGGCTCTCTGGCTGTCACGGCAATGCTAAATGGTGATGTAAGCTATGTCATCATTGATGAAGCACCTGCCACCTGCATTACGGAAGCCATCAATTCCATGCAGTAACTTCCATACATAATCATTTGGCAAAGCCTCGTCCTGTGTCAGGGTGAGGTTTTGCGTTATCACAGCGGCATATGCCGGGGGAGGTTGAGCCGATGGACGGCTTTGCACGATTTATAAAAAAATGGGATGCCTTTTTACATACGTTAATTGATGACGGCGGCTACAATTGGGTACTAGAAGGTTTGCGAAACACGCTGCTAATTGCGGTAGTGGGTCTGATTTTGGGCATTCTCATCGGTACGGTAATCGCCATGGTGGAGGTTATGCCCAAATACAAACGGTTGCCTCGGGTGTTAAATAAGGTGTGCCACGCCTATGTGGCCTTTTTCCGGGGCACCCCCATTGTGGTGCAGCTGCTGGTGGGCTACTTTGTTCTGCGGCCGATGCTGGGGCTGAATCTTTCGGCATTGGGTTCTTGTATGCTCATCTTCGGTATGAACAGCGGTGCATATGTATCCGAAATCATGCGCGGCGGTATCAATTCCGTGGATCCCGGCCAGTTGGAAGCGGGGCGAGCGGTAGGTCTGGGCTATTGGACCGCTATGCTAAAAATTGTAGTGCCCCAGGCGGTGAAAAATATTCTGCCCACCATTGGCAACGAGTTTATCGCCCTGGTAAAAGACACCTCTATTGTCAGCTTTGTCGGCGCGACCGACCTGTATGTGGCCTTTAAATATATCGGAACAAACAACTATGAATTTATGGTTCCGTATCTGGTGATGGCACTGATTTACATTGTGTTGGTTCTGCTGATTACCTTGGGAATTCGCCTGATGGAAAGGAGTCTGAATAAGAGTGATCGACGTCATTGATTTAACCAAACGCTACGGCAGCTTGACGGTGTTGGATCATATCACCGAGACCATCCATGAGGGAGAACGGATCGCCATCATCGGTCCCTCCGGCAGCGGCAAGAGTACATTCCTGCGGTGCCTCAACTGCATGGAGGATCCCACCTCCGGTTCGATTATTTTTGAGGGTACGGACTTGGCGGATATGAAGGTGAATATTAACATTCATCGCCGTCATATGGGGATGGTATTTCAGCAATTCAATCTATTTCACAACAAAACCGTATTGGATAATATCACGCTGGCTCCTCTGCTGATCGCCCTACGGGCCAGCCGCCGGCAGCGGTTCACCGCCTTTTGGAAACGTCTGCTTGGCAAGCCTACGCCGGATGTAAAAACCCATGCCCAGCTAAAAGCGGAGAAAGAAGCGCAGGCCCACACGCTGCTCCGGCGGATTGGCCTGGAAGAGAAAGCGTCTGTGTATCCATCCACCCTTTCTGGTGGCCAGAAGCAGCGTGTAGCCATCGCCCGCGCCATGGCCATGAATCCCAAGGTGATGCTGTTTGACGAGCCAACCAGTGCTTTGGATCCGGAGATGGTGGGAGAGGTTTTGGAACTGATCCGCCAGCTTGCAGACGATGGCATGACCATGGTCATTGTCACCCATGAGATGGGTTTTGCCCGCGAGGTGGCTTCCCGGGTGTTCTTCATGGCGGGCGGCGTCATTATGGAGCAAGGCACGCCGGAGGAGATCTTTGACCATCCCAAATGCGACCGGCTCCAGGACTTTTTGAGCAAGGTAATTTAAACAAAGACAGAAAAGCCCAGCAGGCCAGATGTGGCCTGCTGGGCTTTGATGTTTTTGCAATTTATGCCTGGTCGCTTGCGATTCGCTGGGTCCGCATTGCCACGGATAGGCTGAAAAGACTGGCCATTATGCACAACACGCTGATCTCCGGTAGCCACTCCACCACCGGCACAGGTGGTTGGGCAAAGAAATACTTGTGGGGATCCTCCACCAGAAGATGAAACAGCATCGGCAGGCCAAACAGTGGATACAACAGCCGCTTGGTGGGGAGACACCCCTGCACCGTGGCAAACACCAGAATCAGCACCGCGCTGTACAGTATGGTGCACAGGATCTGGTGTACCAGTGTGAAGGTGGTGGCCTTGAGGATAAAAAAGGCCACGCCCAAAACAACCGCGGTCAGCATTGCGGGCTTGGTAAACCGGCCACCCAGGATCATTCCCACCAGAAACAGCCCCGCCGCCACCTCTGGCAGCACGAAATAGATCCACAGTTGTAGCAAGGGTATATCCCTTGTCAAATAATAAATCAGCCGGAGCACAGCCGCCGCACTCATGGCTAGACAGGATAAATACGCCATCGGCGTCCGGTTGGGAATTGAAACCTTCAAATACCGTTTCATTGCGCCATTTCCCCTTTTTTCTATAGATCCGTCAAAACCTTTGCAAACAAAATCACGAGAACCACCAAGATCACCGGCCGGACAATCCGCCGGCCATTGCGCACCACCATGCCAGAACCGCAGTAGTGCCCAGCAATGCTAAACACCGCCGCCGTCAGCCCCAGCGGATAGACCACAGCGCCATGGTATAAAAAGGTAGCCAGCGCCGCCACATTGGAAGTTAAATTCAGCACCTTTGTCAGTGCGGCGGCCTCCCGAACCTGAAAATGGGCCGGTCCCGTCAAAATCAAAAGCAGAAATGTGCCGGTACCAGGGCCATAAAAGCCGTCGTACATGCCAATCAGCAGGGCCGCAGTGAGTACAATGACATACTGTCTTGGCTTCGGCAACGGCTCCCGTCCCCGCTCTTCTCCCAAATCCCGATTGCGCAGCACATAAAACGCCACAACCGGAAGTACCACAAGAAGCAAATTCCGTAAAATACTGTCGTCCACCACCAGAGACAGTCTAGATCCAAGAGACGCGCCAAGAAAGGATACCGCCACAGCAAACCCCGTCAGCTTTAGCAGCCAGCTTCCCCGGAGATATCCATTTTTCAAGTAGCGCCCAGTGGAAATCGTACTACCAAGGGCTGAGGATAGCTTGTTGGTCCCAATCGCCAGATGGGTGGGCACTCCTGCAAGAAGATAGGCTGGCAGGGAAATAAGCCCGCCACCACCGGCAACGGCATCCACAAAGCCCGCCAAAAAAACCAACGGACACACCACAAGATATGGCAGCATTCCATTTTCTCCTTTTTATCTGTCAGTATCGCTGCACCGTCTTTTTTCCCAGGGTGAGACAGCCCAGCAGCAAAATCGGAAATCCCAGCGCCACAAAAATTCCCCGGCGCAAATCACCCTCTATTCCGGACACCAAGCCCACCAGGGTAGGGCCACTGGAGCATCCCAGATCTCCACCTAAAGCCAGCAGGGCAAACAGCGCCGTTCCGCCGGTTCGCATAGAGGCAGACGCCAAACTAAAAGTGCCCGGCCATAAAATTCCAGCGGAAAATCCACACAGGCCGCATCCCAGTAGTCCCACCACCGGGTCGGGAGAAAACACAATCATGAGATACGAGACAATACAGCCGCCACAACTGAGGATCATAAACCGCTCCAGCGGGAACCGATCGCCCCACTTTCCATAGATCGCCCGGGAGGCGCCCATTAGCAAGGCAAATAACATAGGCCCTGCCAGGTCGCCAATGGTTTTACTGACCCCAAGGCCCTGCTCCGCAAAGGCGGATGCCCACTGGCCCACCGTCTGTTCACAGGCGCCGGCGCAGGTCATCATCAAAAGCAAAATCCAGAACAGCTTGGTGCGCAACAGACTGCGCACAGGAATTCCCTGCTCATCCTCCTGAACCAGCGGGGCAATGGGCACCATGGAAAAGAATACGCCG
This sequence comes from uncultured Eubacteriales bacterium, assembly GCA_948439445.1. Classification (GTDB taxonomy): domain Bacteria; phylum Bacillota; class Clostridia; order Oscillospirales; family Oscillospiraceae; genus Faecousia. The sequence goes on from CAOJND010000028.1 coordinate 13,292, forward strand.
TTGCACAACGGCACCGCCGCCCACAGCAGCGCCAAGATTGGCCATTGCTCTACGCCAACCACTTGAAAAAACAGAGTTGATAGCAGCACCACACCCACATGCCCCCAGCAGTAGAAGGAATGCAGCAGACTCATGGTCTGCTCTTTATGCGCCGAAGGACACGCCTCCACAATCGGACTAACCAGCACTTCCAAAAGGCCGCCACCCAGGGCATACAGCGCCACGGAAATGAAAATCCCCAGGAAGGGATCAGACAGCAATCCCGGTAAAATTGCCAGCGACACTAGGCCAACCGCTGCCGCCCCGTGGGCGAAAACAGCGCAAATGCGGTATCCCAGCCGGTCCACAAAGTGAACGCTGAGTAGATCAACCAATAGCTGAAGGCCAAAGTTTACTGTGACCAACAGGGTGACTTTCGACATGGGAATGCCATAGCTCTCATGAAATGTCAAAAACAGCAACGGCACAAAATTGTTTACAATCGCCTGTACAATGTACCCAATAAAGCAGGCCGAAACGGTCTGCCGGTAAGTTCTCTTCATAAATCCGCAAGCCCCCCAGATTTTAGATTCTCACCATTATAGTACGAAGCGCCCAAATTTGCCACCATCTTTTAGAAACGGAAAGCGTGCGCCTTGCTCCCTGCTGCTCAGCTAACTGGGTGAAAGCACCTTTATGGACAATCTGGGAAACCCTATGAGCTTCTAATTCGCTAAAAATGCACATAGGTTGTTGCGGAGGTGGGTAAATGAATTTAAATTGCAAACTTGTTCGATACATTGCCGTCCCCCTGGCGGTGGGTGGGTTGGCCTGGCTATTATCCGGCAACGGCGCAGAGCTGTATCAAACTTTGCAACAGCCTGCGCTATCGCCACCAGGATGGGTTTTTCCTATCGTCTGGACAGTCTTGTATCTACTGATGGGTATCAGTTCCTATCTGATTGCGACCCAGGATGGAGACCCTGTCCAGCGCCAAAAGGCGCTGCGGATCTATGGTATTCAACTGGCGGTCAACTTCTTTTGGCCCATTCTTTTCTTTCGGCTGGAGGCCTATACCCTGTCATTTGTGTGGTTGGTTCTATTGTGGATTTTAATTGTGGTCACCATTGCCCGGTTTGAGGCGATATCCCCTCCCGCAGCCTGGCTGCTGGCCCCCTATCTACTGTGGGTCACCTTCGCGGGATATCTAAACGGGGCTATTGCCCTGCTAAACTAAGCGGCCACCAGCTTGGATCCCGCCCTAATTATGCCGCCAAAAAACGCAAAATATTTTTTCCTTCAAACAGGATTGGAAGCCGAACTTCCCCCGGACGACGGGCGGATTCTTCCCAGCAGCATCGGGAAAAATCGCTGAATGATCCGCCCTGCTAGGATGCACAGCCCCATAGACAACACCGTAACGCCCATTCCCGCTAAAAAGCTGGAAAGGGCGTTTTCACTTTGCAACAGCCGTTTCACCGGCGGCAAAACCTGGAACAAAACCACCGGGAACTTGTGCATCACCAAAATAGCCAAGGTCTGACGCCCCACAAATTCCAACCAGGACAGCTTTCCAAGTCCCATGGCCAATAGGAGAATTCCCACGCTCCCTCCCAGGGCGCATAGGTAAAATAGGCCAATATTGGGGAAGGTGTCTGATGTATAGTTGATCTTGGGCGCAAAAGCTGCAATCGCACAGGTTCCCGCCAATAGCAAAGCGCTTCCAAAAATCTTCGTTCCCCGAGGCAAGATCTGTAATCTGTTTGCCAGGCCAGAGTGCGTCAGCAGATACCCCAGAACAAAAAATGGCAACAGCTTACAGCTGATTTCCAGGGCATAGGGTAGCGGCGGCAATTGAAAATAGGTATAGGCAAACCCCAAAGCCGCCGTCAATCCGGTTCCCAACAGCAGAAGACCACGTCTCCTATGACAGACGGCGTGTAAGCCATAAAACAACGCCTTTGTAACAAATAAGCTGGGTAAAAACCACAATGGCAAATTAAATTTCATGTGCTGCGTTCGGGGGCTGGCGTAGACAAGGCCATACAAGCCGCCCCCAATAGAGGCGTCGGCCTCCACAGAAAGCGAGCGCATGGCCACAGGGCCAACCACGGAAAACGCCAGAATGCTGATCAGCCCCCAGAAAAAATAGGGCAGCAAAATTGTGATGGCGTCCCGCCTGATCTGCTTGCCCATGCCAGAGCCAACGCGGCAGGTAGCCCCAGCCAACAGAAAAAACGCGGGAACATGGAAGCTGTACACAATTTTCCAGGCCAGTCCCTGGCGCATCACATGTCCAAAGACCACCAAAAGCATGGTCAAAGCTTTGGCAATATCGATCCAAGCGATCCGGCCGGTTTGTTGCCTTCGTTCCATCTAAAGCCCTCCCTTCAAAATAGGATTATTTTTATCATAGCATATTCTGTCATATATGTAAACGGGTTTTCACAATTGTCCGGCTCAGAGTACTTAGATGAAACCAATTACGCAGAGGAAGCATCTGCAGATTCAACAAAAAATTCACAAAATCTTTGTTGACTTTGCATATAGATCCCTCTATAATAAGGTCTAATTCACTTTTGCGTCATGGAGGTCTTGTCTATGCTGAAATTGTTGCGCAAAATGCGCCCCAAAGAAGCGTTGATGGCGCTGGCCTGCGCGGTCCTTGTTCTGGGACAGATCTACTTTGATCTGTCCCTGCCTGATTATATGA
>CAOJND010000029.1 GCA_948439445.1 uncultured Eubacteriales bacterium
CGCAGACTGCGACTCTTTTGGCGGAAAACCCCAAAGGGGTTTTTCGACAGTCTACTAGGGCGGGCCAAAAGGCCCGCCCCATGATGTTTGAACCAGGATCCACCGCTTGAAAGGCCCCTAATGCCTGACCGGAGATATGATGGCTTTTAAGCATCGTTTGCGCATACGGAGGCACTGTCCCGCGGCTTTCCAAATGTTTCCAAAATGTTGGAGGGTTTCTCCTCTGCGAATGACCGGCAGTGCCTTTTTAGCCCAACATGAGCCAATTTCAACAATTATAAAACCTTGCATTTTTTTGGCGGAAAAATGTGGACTTTTACAAAATATACATGTGTTTTGATCCATATAACGAAACATAGAAAGCCCAATTTACGGTGGGGAAAGCACTCGTTTTTGAGGCAATAGAGAAACTGAGTCCAACAAAATCAAGTGTTTTAGCTGTGGAAATGTAGTTGACAAGGAAAAGTGCATCTGATATACTTGATAATGTATATCAGTGACGTTTGCGGGCGTTTGTTGCGCATCAGAGTGGCGGATAACAGCCTTGCAACAAAGAAGGAGGAGTGATTCAATCATGAGGGAAAACAATTGGCGCAGATTTCTAGCTTGCTTGCTGTGTGCTTGCATGCTGCTGACTTTGTTGCCTGTAAGCGCTTTGGCGGCGCAGACGGATACGCTCGCCACGACACAGACGACGGGTTCTACAGAGTCGGAGCCGTCTACCGAACTGGAGACACCTGCGGAACCTGAGGTTCCTGCGGATGCTGTTGCGCAAGTGACGGTAGATGGTGTGGTTAGCTACTATACAACCCTGGCGGCAGCCATTCAGGCTGTGCCGGAGGGAGAGATGACGCAGGTCTACCTGCTGCAAGATGTGCAGGAGAATATTACCATTCCCGCAGGCAAACATATTGCTTTGGGAGCGGATCTTGCTGCATCCGAGCAGCATACCCTGACCGGTACGATCACAAACAAGGGTAATTTTCTGCTTGTAGATGGAATCACAATTGCTGGCCGGGTAAATACATACGGCGACCTGACAGCAGACCAAGGCAGCACGATTTCAAATCCAGAAGGCTACGGCGTGGTGATTTCTGGCGGCACGTTTACGCAAAAGGATGGTAGTATCGTTGATGCAAAGACAGCGGTCTATGTCACAGGCCAGGAGACGGCCACGGTTCAGCTTACCGGTCAGGTTACCGGCGCTGACTACAGTGTGAGGGTAAGCAATCCCAATGCCACGATGAGAATATATTCTCCCTCTGTCCAGGGAAAGATTGATTTTTCCGGAAAGCAGGCGGATGTTAGAGGGGTTACCATAAACGGCAACGTTACTGTGCGGGCAGGCTCCACGATGTCGGTGTCTGGCGGCTCAATTAGCTCTGAGGGCACAGCGCTTACCGTGTATGGAGCGGTAGAATGTTCTGGCGTTACCATCAGTGGCGCTTATCGTGGCCTGGATCTGAAAGCGGATGCGACAGCGAAGATACAGGCCGGCCAGATTTTTTCAGTGGCGACAGCCGCCGGGTCCACGCTAACCATGAAAGCCGTCGCAGTTGGTAAGGACGATACCCGGACTGCCGACATTGCTTTATCTGTGGCTGGCAACGCTACGCTCGACGGTGTTATGGCGTATGCAAATTCGCGTAGCTTGTCTACTGGCGCTGGCGCTGACGTCTCTATTATTGATGGCGCATTTTTCACCATCGGGGACGGGGCTCGTACCATCCTGGCGGCCGAGGGCAGCACGGTGGACATTGCAAGAAGTACGTCTATTACCGCGTCCGGTGAAAAGAGTATTGCGATTTATGGCGTAAATAATAATGTGACCTTTGCCGAAAGCTTTGCCGGTACTGTTTCCGGTAAGTACCGTGCTGTTTACAACGTGGCCACGCCCAAGGGTTATGTGGAACAAGACGACGCGCAAGGAAACAAGGTCTTGATGCCGAGTGGCGTTGCGTACAATGCAACGACTGGTTATACCTATGCCACGCTGAAGCAGGCGATTTCCGCTGTGGCAGCGGACGGCATGCAAAATGAAATTCAAATTCTGCGCACGCCAGACGATACCGAATCGGTTTCGATCCCCGTAGGGAAAAACATTTTGCTGGATCTGGGTGAAAACGAGATTGGAGGCACAATCTCCAATGCAGGTACCTTGACGATGCAAAACGGTACGTTTGTTGGTACAGTGAGAAGCAACGTGACTACGGTTGAGGGCGCTGAGCCGGTGAGATCCCAACTGACCATGACAGATGTAACGGTTGATGCTAGGGATGCTACGGCAGCTCTGACAGTATATGGCGACGCTACGTTTACGAACGTCAATGTGCATGCCAATTCTCGCTGTGTGTATGCCATGGATGGTGCTGTTATCAACATCATTGACGGCAACTACAGCGTACCTAGTACCGTGGAACCGGTGGCCTCCGTTCGTGTCATTCTTGCGGCCAAGGGCAGCCAGGTGACAATTGCGGGAGCGCCCCAAATTGTGTCGGAGATTGACGGTGGCTTTGCGGTTTCCGGTGCAGAGGATAATATCACTTTCTATAAATTTGCAGGTGAAATTCGCAGTCAGGGCGCAAATGGCCGTGCGGTTTACGGCGTAGCGCTTCCCAATACCTGTATCAAAGAGGAAGTGGACGGAACACAGCGGGTTTATAACAAACGTGCTGTCTATAATGAAACAACCGATTGCAATTATAGCACATTGCAGCAGGCGATTGACGATGCGACAGCGGACGGCCAGAATGTGCTTCAGGTGAAGGGAACCTTGACCGAATCCATCTCCGTTCCCAGTGACAAAAATGTGAAGGTGCTCCTGAATAACGAGGCGCTGACCGGCACCATTACCAATGAAGGTGCGCTGACGGTGGAAGGCGGCACGATTATTGGTTCGATCACGAGTACCAGCGAGCTGTCTTTGGAAAATGTGGTTCTTGATGGATCCAGCCAGAATATTGCGTTGACGGTGTCCGGCAAAACGACGCTGACGAGCGTCGAGGTGAGTGCGATGACACGCTGCTTGCGGGCCAATGCCGGCGCGGATGTAACCGTAGTTGGCGGTACGTATACGGCTGGCGGAGATTCTGCTCGTGCGATTTATGCGTACGAAGGTAGCACCGTAACCATTACAGGCCCAATCACCATCACGGCAAATGGCGTGTCCGGTATTGCGGTTCAGGGTGCGGCGAACACCGTGAATTTTACAACCATTGAAGAAGACGATGGCACTTTCTATGCGGGCATTTCCGGTGGATTCCATGCAATTTATGGCGTGGCAACCCCTGAAGGCTATTTGGAGCAGCAAGACGAAGGCCTTATGGTTTTGTGCCAGAATGGTGTCGCTTTGAATGAAACCACCGGTCAGACCTATTCTTCCCTGAAGCGGGCAATCTCCGCCGCAAAAGTGGGGGAAGCTAGTGTTATTTCCCTGCTCAGCGATCCTGCGGCAGAAGGAATTTCGATTGCCGCAGGCAAGGAAATTGTGCTGAACCTGAATGCGCATACGCTAAACGGTGCGGTTACCAATTCTGGTTCTCTGACGCTGCAAAACGGTACCATTACTGGCCGAGTGACCAATGCCGATGGGGCAACATCGCTGACGCTTGACAATGTGGCGGTGACACCTGAGACTGGCTATGGCATGATTATCCGTTCCGGCGAAGTGACTATTACCGGCGGCATTGTTAAGAGCGTGGATAACGTTGCCATCGGTGCAACGGCTGGCACGGGTACGCTGGAGATCAACGGCGCTACCGTGGAAGGCACGAAGGCGATAGAGCTTAGAGTCGACACAGACTATTGCGCAAGCATTACCGGCGGCACATTTACCGGAAAGCTCTCCATTTTGGGAGAGAATAACGAACTGACCGTTACCGGCGGTACATTTAACGAGAGACCTGACGCAGGCTTCCTACCCAAGGGATATGCCATTTTTGAAACAGAGGCAGGCGCCTTTGAGGTTTCCGAAGGCTATACCGTTACGGTAACCAATGGCACTGCCAATGGGAAAACGGTGGTTGGTGTGGTTTCTGGCGGACAGGTTGACATGGTAGCGGATGATCCGGAAGAGGGTATGGTATTTGCCGGCTGGAAGGATATGTCTACAGATCGGATTGTGCATACCAATGCGAAGTATACCTTCTGGGCGTATTCCGATATGACCCTTACTGCGACCTATGCGCCTGAGGCAGAAGCGCCTGTTTTGCCCCCGGTGGTCTTTGGTACGCCCAATTCTTATACCTACAATGAGCAGGGCAAGAACTGCATTGTGATTAACTTTGCCCGCAATACAGATGGCAAGAATTACGCTCTTGTGGAGCATGGCGTTTTGTATGGCCTGAGCAAATCCCAATTTGGCGACCATATGGATGATTTGGCCAATCGGTTAAGCGCGACACTCGAAGGAACAACGGTCGTGCCGAAGGATAAGGTCAAGGTTTCGGTGGGAACTTCTACGAAGCCAAATGGCACATATGGCCTGGTGATTAACGTAGGAGCCATGACTGAAAATGTTGTGTATGCGCGGGGCTATGTGGTGATTCAAAACAGAGAAACGAAGGAATATTCTCTTGTGATGAGTGATATCTGCTATCGGAACTTTACTGAGACGGTGAATGCCATTGTGCCCTGCTCGACAGCAATGGATATGCTAGTCCCGGCCAAGCCTGAGCAGTAATAGAAGGGAAGTGCTCCTATGAAGACTTTTTACGAAACCCCTGAAATGGAATTGATTCGCTTTTCTCCGGAGGACGTGATTACAACGAGTGGTGAAATTGTAGAAACCTCTCCAGTTGTTGATCCCCCCGGTGGTGAATGGGACTAGTTTTACCCAATAGCGAACAAGTAAGGCAGGCAGTCAAATGGCTGCCTGCCTTTTCCCAAATTGGAAAGGAAGCCTATGTTTACAATTCAATTGGCTGGCCACAAATTTACCATTGACAATCAATATCCCTATGTGCAGCGGCTTTGCGGGGACTATCTAACCGACGGTTTGGGCGTTCCCATTTCCGTCACGGCCCGGGAGCTGGCCTTTGAAGGTCAGCCCTCCAGCTACCGGTGGCCGGAGGGCTACCTAGAATCCTTGGCGGTATATCGTAAAATCTGCCGGATTCTGCGAAGAGAGGATATTCTTTTGTTTCACTGTTCCGCTCTGGCGCTGGATGGCAGAGCGTTCTTGTTCACCGGCCCCAGCGGTGTGGGGAAAAGTACCCATACCCGGCTGTGGCGGCAGCGCTTTGGCAATCGAATTGTGACCATCAATGATGATAAGCCTTTACTCTCCTTTCGTCCCCACGCCATTACGGTCTATGGCACGCCTTGGGCCGGGAAAGAGGGCTTGCAGACCAATACCATGGCTCAGGTGGCTGGCGTTGTGATATTGCACCAGGGAACGAAAAACATTCTTCGCCCCGTGACCTGCCAGGAAGCGTTTCCCATTCTGCTTCAACAGACCTATCGGGAGAATAGTGCTGACGAAATGCGGAAAACTATGGATCTGGTTGCGCAACTGGCCCAGCTACCGGTTTTTTCCTTAACCTGCACCATTTCCCAGGATGCGGTTTCTTTGGCCTATCAGGCGCTGACAGGAGGAAAGCGATGAAAAAAGTTATTATAATTTTGTTTACCCTCCTGATTGGTGCCGGGCTGGTCTTTTTTGTGGGGCGGGAGTATGCAGCGCAGCAGCAAGAAAACGCGGATGCCGAAGCGCTGAATGCCACTTTAAGCTCCATGCAAAACCAGCTTCGGAGGCTGACAAATCAGAAAAAAGATTTGATTGAAGACTATAAAAGGGAGGAGCGTGGCCCAGGCACGGTGGAAATGCTTGCCCCCTTGCCTTTGGAGATCCTTTATCAGGACGTGCGTCCAGTGATAGAAGAATTTTATGGGATGAAGGCTGTGGTTGGTCTGTCTCAGGAGAATTTGCCTGGCAAGAAAGACATGCTTACTGCGCAGCAGGCATTGGAGCTGGCGGATGCAGGGTGGACATTTTGCTACTGCTTTGTGCCAGAGGAGATGGAGGCCTATGGAGACGACGCTTTTGCGATTCAATCCTGGCTGGATGCGGTGACGGAAGCGGCGGCACAGTTGGATTTGGAGCTTCAGAACGTGGTCTATTTTCCTCAGGGGACCTATCGGGAAGAATATGAGAATTGGCTCTCGGCGGCAAGAATTGAGGTTCTGGTCCGGTGGCGGCAAGATGCACAGCACGCCTCCGCTACGTTGGGGGAGGCGGATCCATGCTGGCATGCAGACGCTGCCGGATGGAATTCCACTGGTGCTTCCTCCCAATTGAAAACCGTGGTTGAAGGCGGCGGCAATTTTGTTTTTACAGTTGGGTCCCACACTAGGGGGGAACAATTTGTGCAAAAGCAGTTCCGTTCTATGCTAACCCAGATGGATACCTATCGGAAGGAGGGAGATCTGGAGGTCGTGGACTTTGCACAGATGCTCTCTTATAAGCAAAGGACAGGCGTTTCGGAGGAGTATCAGCGGACCTATGATGAGCAAATGGCACAGATTGAGGAAGAAATGGTACAATTGGATGGTCAAATTAAGGCTTTGATCCAGGCGTACGGCGAAGCGTTAGATGGAGGCGCCTAATGAAACTGAAAAAAGGATTTCTTGTACACGATGTGCTTGGAGAACATATGGCGGTGGCTGCCGGACCAGCCGCAAAGATTTTCAATGGTATGATACGCAATAATGACACAGCGCATTTTATTTTTCAGCAGCTTTTAACCGACACCACGGAGGAACAGATTGTGACCGCTATGGAGGCCCAATATGACGCGCCTCGGGACCGGATTGCCGCAGACGTCCATGTGCTGCTGGAAAAGCTGCGGCAGGAAGGCTTTTTAGATGAATAGGAAGCTGTCCCCATTGGAACGGGAGCTTGCCTCTGGTAGGCCAGCGATTGCCTTGACCGTGGGAGATAGCATGGAGCCGCTGCTATACAATCAAAGCACGCGTGTGGTGATCGTGCGGCCTGAGCGGGAGCTGAGGCCTGGGGACCTGCCGTTATACCGGCGTCCTTCCGGGCAATTTGTCATACACCGGATCATTAAGATGGACGAAACATATTACTATACCCGGGGGGACAACCGAATTGGGTTGGAGCCGGTGCCAAAGGAATGGGTACAGGGCGTGGTAACGGAGATTTATCGAAGAAAGCGACATTTTCAGGTAACAGATTGGCGCTACCGATTGTATGTGCGATGCTGGAACGCCATTTATCCCATCCGCTGGGGCGTTTACCTGATCCGGGTAAAGGTATGGAAAAGATGGAACAGAAAAAGGCGATGCATTTTTTCAGCCAAGCGCCCTTGCGAATGAAGCTGGGGATTTTCCTACTACTTTTGATTCAGATTGTGCTTGGTCTGAGCGGTGTGCTATATGCACTTCTTTTGCGCAACGTAATCAACAGTGCGGTGGATGGCCAGCAAAAACACTTTTTCTATAGTGTGGGGCAGTTCGCATTTCTTGCAATTTTCCAGCTAATTCTGCGGGCGGTGCAGCGATTTTTGGAGGAGTGTTGCCGCAGTGGGTTGGAAAATGATTTTAAGTGCCGGCTGTTCTCACAACTGCTTCGGATTGATTATGGCCCTATGTCGGCTGTTCATTCAGCGGAATGGATGAACCGGCTTACCGAGGACACTACAGTGGTGGCCAACGGTATGACTGAGATTTTTCCTGGTCTGGCGGGAATGGCAATCCGGCTAGTCAGCGCTGTGGTGGCGCTGTTGGCGTTGGAGCCTAGATTTCTGTATTTGATCTTTCCCGCAGGCGTGCTGCTGTTGGTTTTTTCTACAGCGTTTCGCCGGAAAATGAAGCAACTACAACGCAGCATTCGGGAATGCGACGGAAGTCTAAGGAGCTTTTTACAGGAGTGCCTGTCCAGCATGGTTGTGGTGCGTTCCTATGCCATGGAGGACGCCATGGAATCTGGTGGAGAAACTCGGATGAAAGACCATCGGAAGGCCAGGATGAAACGCAATCATTTTTCCAATTTGTGTAATCTGGGATTTGGCGGGCTTATGAACGGCGCGTATGTGGTGGGGGCCTGCTTCTGCGGTTGGAGGATTCTGGCCGGGCAGATGAGCTATGGCACATTATCGGCAGTTTTGCAACTGATTGGCCAGGTGCAGTCTCCCTTTGCGCACCTCTCCGGATATTTTCCCAGGTACTATGCCATGCTGGTCAGTGCGGAACGGCTGATGGAGGCGCAGGCGCTTCCCACGCACAATGCTGCCGGTACCAGAACGTTATCGGAGATTCAAGCGCGCTATCAGACAGAATTTCAGGGGTTTGGCCTGAAAGACGCGTCGTTTACCTACCTGCCTCCGGTGGTGGAGCAGAAGAAAGCGTCTGCACAGGTACAACCGCTGATATTATCCGGCTTCAATCTAGAAATCCGCAAGGGCGAATATGTGGCGTTTACCGGAGCCTCCGGTTGTGGGAAAAGTACGGTATTAAAGCTTTTGATGAACTTGTACCAGTTGGATCGGGGCGAATGCTATCTGGATTTTAAGGGAGAGCGGGTTACGTTGGATGGAAGCTGGCAAAAGCTTTTTGCCTATGTACCCCAGGGCAACCATCTTATGAGTGGAACCATTGGGGATATTGTTTCCTTTGCTGGACAGGAGGGGGAACCAGAGGAAAGCCGGATTTGGAAGGCGCTGTCCATCGCCTGTGCCGATGGGTTTGTCAAGGCATTGGAAAAAGGAATTGACACCCAACTGGGAGAGCGGGGACATGGCCTTTCAGAAGGGCAGTTGCAACGGCTATCCATTGCCCGGGCGATATACTCTGGCCGCCCAATTTTGATGCTGGATGAGTGTACCAGCGCACTGGACGAGGACACGGAGCAGCAATTGCTCTCCAATCTTCGGGCGATGTCCGATCAAACCGTGTTGATCGTAACACACCGGCCGGCGGCGCTGGCCATTTGCGATCGGGTGGTGTGCTTCCAGCAGGAGGACAGTGGGTCCGGCGTGTCGATTCCCGGCAATCCAACTTTATGAGATTTTGGGGTATTTATGAGATTTTGGGGTATAAAAACACCTCCCAGGGCTGTTTATCTGCTCTGAGAGGTGTGCTTTTCTTATTTTGTGCCGAAAATCCGATCGCCGGCATCGCCCAAACCGGGGATAATATAAGCGTGTTCGTTGAGACGTTCGTCCACAGCGGCAAGATACATCTCCACATCGGGATGGGCTTCTTGCACTGCCTGAATGCCTTCCGGGCAACCGATGACGTTCATTAGGATGATATTTCGGCAACCGTGATCTTTCAGAAAGTCGATGGCGGCAACCGCGCTTCCGCCGGTGGCCAGCATGGGATCCACCACATACACCTGCCGGTTTGCGATATCGTCGGGCAGCTTACAGTAGTATTCCACCGGCTTGTGTGTTTCTGGATCCCGGTATAGACCGATGTGTCCAACCTTGGCGGAGGGAATCAAATCGATCATAGTGTCCACCATGCCCAATCCGGCTCGCAGGACAGGCACAATCGCCAGTTTTTTTCCGGAAAGAACATGGACGGTGGCGGTGGCGACAGGGGTTTCAATCTGAACCTCCTCCGTAGGTAGGTTCCGGGTGGCTTCATAGCACATCAGGGCGGAAATTTCCCCAATCAACTCGCGGAATTCTTTTACGCCGGTGTTCTTGTTTCGCAGGATTGCCAGCTTGTGCTGGATCAACGGATGATTCAATACGTGTACGGTGCCCATTTGTTATCGCTCCTTTTTTTGTATTGTTTCTCGGGCCAGGCGTTCCCGCTCAGCCTGGGAGAGTCTGAGATAGTTTGGCGCCAGAGCTGCCCCATCGCCAGGCAACCCAGCTTCTAATTGTTCCAGCGCCAAAACCCCCACACCGGAAGCGCGCTGATGCATCCGATGCTCCGGCGGCAGTACAAGGGAGGGGATATGCTGGGATAAAACGTCGTAGCACAATCTGCTGCCATCGCCAACCAGAAAAATAGGCCCTGAAAGCGTAGCCAATTCTGCGCCGAGAACTTCCAAGGAGATGGCCCGATCTGGACTGACGCGTGTTCGCTTCCCCTGCGCACTCCGGAAAGTGGCCTGGTATACCTGATTTCGGCGCGCATCCATTACAGAACATACATAGCCGTCCCAACAACCAAGGCCCAACGCCATGGCTTCCAGGGTGGACACGCCGTAACAGGGAAGCTCCCTGGCCCAGGCAAAGCCCTTTGCGGCCGCCACACCAATTCGCACGCCGGTAAAGCTGCCCGGCCCGGCGGCCACCGCCACATGGGTTACCTGTTGAGCTTCTTTGCCGCATTGGTGCAATAGCGCCTGCGCCTGGCATAGCAGAGTTTGGCTGTGGGTTAAGCCGGTATTTTGATAGGACTCCCCCAGCAGACAATGCTTGTCCAGCAGCGCCACCGAGGCGGCTTTGGCAGAGGTTTCAAAGGCTAAGAGCAGCAAGAAAATCTCCTCCCTCCAGGGTGATGCGCCGGGACTGTTCCCCGGTTTTTTCCATGGTAACCCGAACCGCGCCCTCCATTGCCTGGGACACATGTTCGCTCCACTCCACGGCGCAGACGCCTTCCCGTTCCAGATAATCCTCCCACCCGATGTCAAACAAATCGTCCGCACTGGTCAGGCGATACATATCAAAATGGAACAGGGGCAGTCGCCCGGACCGGTATTCGTTTACAATAGTATAGGTGGGGCTGGTGACCGGATCTGAGATCCCAAGTCCTCGGGCCAAGCCCCGGGTAAAGGCGGTTTTTCCAGCGCCCAAATCCCCATGGAAAGCCAGCACCGTTCCTGCTGGAACAATCCGCCCCAAGGCCGCCCCAAGGGCTTCTGTCTGTGCGGGGCAGTTTGTGATAAATTCCATACGGTTCCCTTCTTTCCTGTGCCATTTTACCATAATCCCTATAGAAATGCAAGGACTTCAGACGTCTAGACTGGCAAGATTGTAGTGCAGCGTATTTTGCTGCACGTACTGGTTGATCTTGAAAAAGGAAGCGGATATAATTATGCTTGATAGCAGGACGCAAAGGCTGGAAGTTCTGTGTGGGAAGGAGAAAATAGCGGTGCGGGAGAGTAGGCTATTTCAAATTGTATATTATCTACTGGATCGAGGACAGGCAACCGCCCCGGAATTGGCGGAAAGGCTTGAGGTATCGGTTCGGACAATTTATCGAGACATTGACGCTTTAAGCGGCGCGGGGATTCCCATTTACGCGGAGGCGGGCAGAAATGGCGGCATTCGTATCATGCATGGGTTTGTATTGGATAAAGCGGTACTATCTGAGGCAGAACGGCAAGAAATTCTTGCTGCGCTGCAAGGGTTAAGTGCCACGCAAAACATCCAATCGGATGATACGTTACGTAAACTTGGCGCTATTTTTCATGTGGACTTTGCGCCTTGGCTGGAAATAAATTTTTCCAGGTGGGGCAGCGTCCGGGACCAGGAGATATACCGGACGTTAAAGACAGCGGTGCTCTCCTGCAAGGCTGTTACGGTTACCTATGCAAGCACCTACGGTGAGATTGTCGAAAGAAAGATATATCCGTTAAAGCTGTCCTACCGGGCAAGGGCCTGGTATGTAAAAGCGTACTGTACAAAAAGACGGGGATTTCGGCTGTTCAGGCTGACGCGCATAATAGATTGCGCGCAGACGGAAGAAACGTTCTCCCGTTGTGTATTTCCAGAGCCAGAGAGTTCCCAACAGGAGGAATATCCCACCATCACACTTTGGTTTCCCAAAGAGATGGCCTACCGCGTCTATGATGAATTTGACTGCACCCAAATACAGCGTCAAGCCAATGGGGATTTCATCACTGTGGCAAATATGCCGGTTGATGGGTGGCTAATTGGTTTTTTGCTGTCATGTGGAACCCAGGTAGAGGTCCTTTCCCCCGCCTTTTTAAGGGAGGCTGTAGCGCAGCAGGCAAAATTGATCTACGAAAAAAATAAACCCTGACATAAGGTGTCAGTATTCTTCTGGTATAATAAAAGCCAGAGGTTTTAAATATTGCATCTATGACAACAGATTGCATACAGAAAGGAAATGGATATGGGTAGACCGACAACGAAAACAGCCCTCTTAACCGCAGCAACCGCAAACTATGAAAAGCTAAATGCGCTTGTCTCCGGTTTGACAGAGCAGGAGCTGAGAACGCCTTTTGATTTTTCTGGCGATGAAAAAAAGAAAGAGGCACATTGGAAAAGAGATCAAAATCTGCGGGATATTTTCATCCATCTCTATGAATGGCATCAGCTTTTAATAAACTGGGTCCGCGCAAATCAAAATGGAGATCCCAAGCCGTTTCTTCCGGCGCCGTACAATTGGAGGACCTATGGGCAGATGAACCAGGCGTTTTGGGAAAAGCATCAGGCCACATCTTTAGACGACGCAAAATTTATGTTCCAGACCTCCCACGCCGAGGTAATGAAGCTGGCGGACTGTTTTTCCGATCAGGAGCTGTTCTGCAAAGGCGCTTATCCATGGACAGGGGGAAGCACGTTGGGTTCCTACTTTGTCAGTACCACGGCGAGCCATTACGATTGGGCGATAAAAAAGTTGAAGGCCCACAGGAAAAACTGCGCCAGAATATAAGGAGACGGGTTATGCACTTGGTGAAAGCAAAGGGAATCTTATCGTCCCAAAATACTATGAATTTATACCGCGGCTGCTCCCACGGGTGCATTTACTGTGACGCCAGAAGCGAATGCTATCATATGGAACACGACTTTGAAGATATTGCGGTGAAGGAAAATGCATTGGATCTGCTGGAATATGCCCTTCGGCATAAACGAAAAAAATGTATAATCAGCACCGGGGCAATGACTGACCCCTATATTCCGCTGGAAATGAAATTGGGACATGTCAGAAAGGCGCTGCAATTGATTGATTCGTATGGGTTTGGAGTTACAATCCAGACGAAATCAGATCGCATTTTGCGGGATTTAGACCTTTTACAAAAAATCAATGAAAAGACAAAATGCGTTGTGCAAATGACCCTGACGACCTATGATGAGACGCTGTGTAAAAAGCTTGAACCCCATGTGAGCACCACAAGCGAACGGGTTGCAGCGCTGAAGCAATTTCGAGATGCGGGAATTCCCACCGTTGTATGGCTAACCCCGATTTTGCCGTTTATCAATGATACGCAGGACAATATTTCTGGTATTTTGGATTTGTGCGCGGATGCAAAGGTCTATGGCGTGATTTGCTTCGGCATGGGGCTGACACTTCGAGCGGGAAATAGAGCGTATTTCTACAAGCAGTTAGACCGCTTGTTTCCACAATTAAAAGAGAAATACATCCAAACCTACGCAGACCGCTATGTAGTGGAAAGTCCTAACCAGGGGTGTTTGATGACGTTGTTGAAGGAAAAATGCAAAAAAAGCGGAATTTTGTATCATAACCAACAGATATTTCAGTATCTGCGTTCCTTTACAGAAAAAGACGCTGCCCCACAATTGTGCCTGTGGAATTTCCAGGAGAGATAAATTGGTAGATTTGTGGATATTCACATAAAATCCTTCTTCCACAGGCCCCCTCTGCTCGTGAGTTAGTGCATTCTAACTAAAATGGCAAGTTTTTCTTCCAAGGCTCTTGACAAGAGCAACTTACTGTAGTAAACTAAGCGTGCATTTAAAGTTAGCCAATACTAACTATATAGTAGAAGGAGGCAAAGAAATGGTACCGCTGACAATGGCACAGGCAGGGCAGACTGTCATAATTCACAAGATCTCTGGCAAGGAGGAAGTGCGCCAACATCTGGCGGAGCTGGGCTTTGTGGTGGACAGCGATGTGACAGTGGTCAGTGAGATGAGCGGTAATCTGATTGTGCAGGTGAAAGACAGCCGGATTGCGTTGGACAAAACCATGGCGAACCGTATCGTGGTTTCAGAAATGAAAAGGGGGAAAGGCGCATGAAAATGCTAAAGGATGTCAAGGTGGGCGAGACAGTAACCGTAGTGCGGCTCCACGGGGAAGGCCCGGTGAAGCGCCGGATTATGGACATGGGCATCACCAAAGGTGTGGAGATCTTTGTACGTAAAGTCGCTCCGCTGGGGGACCCGATGGAGTTAAATGTCCGGGGCTACGAGCTGTCCATCCGCAAGGGCGACGCGGAAATGATCGAGATTCAGTAGACCAGTGCGGCGAGAGGCCGCTGTTATTTGCGTCAGGAGTTAGTTTTAACTAACGTTTGAAAGGAGAGCATGAAGATGGACATGAAAATTGCCCTGGCGGGCAATCCAAACTGCGGCAAGACCACACTGTTCAACGCACTAACCGGCTCCAGCCAGTATGTGGGCAACTGGCCCGGCGTCACGGTGGAAAAAAAGGAGGGCAAACTGAAGGGCTATCAAGATGTGGTCATTCAGGACTTACCCGGTATCTACTCCCTGTCCCCCTATACCCTGGAGGAAGTGGTGGCCCGGAGCTATTTGGTCAAAGAAAAACCGGATGTTATTCTCAACATCGTGGACGGTACCAACATGGAACGCAATTTATACTTAACCACGCAACTGGTTGAATTGGGCTTGCCTGTGGTGGTAGCGGTGAATATGATAGATCTGGTGCGAAAAAACGGCGACACCATTGACCTTGTCAAGCTTAGCAAGGCGCTTCACTGTGAAGTGGTGGAGATAAGCGCATTGAAGGGCGAAGGCGGCATGGCCGCCGCTGAAAAGGCTGTGGCCCTGGCTAGGCAGCCTCATACTGACGAATTACCTCAGGTATTCACCGGCAGCGTGGAACACACCCTGGCGTATATTGAGAAATCTATCCAGGGCACGGTAGCGGGCAACTACCTGCGCTGGTATGCCATCAAGATCTTTGAGCGGGACGAAAAGGTCATGGGGGAACTAAATCTCTCCACCAATTTAAAAGTCCACTTGGAGCAGCACATCGCTGCGTGTGAGAGGGAACTGGACGATGATGCGCAAAGCATCATCACCAACCAGCGATACGCCTATATCAGCGACATTGTGTCCAAATCGGTAAAGAAAAGGGCTGCCAGACACAGCCTTTCCGTCTCCGATAAAATTGATCAGGTGGTTACCAACCGCGTATTGGCGCTGCCTATCTTTGTGGCGGTGATGTTTCTGGTGTACGCTCTCGCGATGGGCGGCTGGGGCATTTCCATCGGCACCGCTGCCACCGATTGGGCCAATGATGGCCTGTTTGGAGACGGCTGGTTTTTGCCTTTTTCCGGTTCTGATGTGGAGGGCTATGATGCAGCCGCTGGCGCATTTGAGGAGGCCGCTGCCATCATTGAGGCATACGAGGCGGGCGAGTCCGAGGCTTACCTCTATGACGCCGATGTTGGCGAGGTCAGCACGCTGGAGGTCACGCCGGAGCGCTATGCCGAAGCCCTTACCGTGGAGGAACCCAATCCAACCGGCTATGGGACCTGGGTCCCCGGCCTGCCTGTGTTGGTAGAAAGCTTGCTGGATGCTATGGGGGTCAGCGGTGTGCTGGCATCCTTGATTCTGGACGGTATTGTGGGCGGCGTGGGCGCCGTGTTGGGTTTTGTGCCGCAGATGTTGGTGCTGTTTCTACTGTTGGCCATCTTAGAGGATGTGGGCTACATGGCCCGGATCGCTTTCATCATGGACCGCATCTTCCGCCGCTTCGGTCTTTCCGGCAAGAGCTTCATCCCCATGCTGGTGGCCACCGGCTGCGGTGTGCCTGGTATTATGGCTTCTCGCACCATTGAGCAGGACCGTGATCGGAAAATGACCATCATGACCACCGGTTTCATCCCCTGCGGAGCGAAAATGCCTATTATTGCCCTGTTTGCCGGGGCGCTGTTTGGCGGCTCTGCGCTGGTTGCCACCTCCGCCTACTTTATCGGCGTGGCCGCTGTGGTAATCTCCGGTATCATGCTGAAGAAATTCAAGG
>CAOJND010000030.1 GCA_948439445.1 uncultured Eubacteriales bacterium
TCGTTATATGGAATAAGCTCACTGGTGGCGCAGCTATTCGAGTAAAAGCACAGGGTGATGACTGTAATGGCCATCACCCTGTTTATAAATTTTTTTGATTGCAAGAGAAACTATAAAATAAAACAAAAGTGCATATGCGTTTTATGCTACAGCATCCAAACAATTTTACATCCCACAATACAGGATATAATTTCGGAATGGAATTCTTATGTTTACGGCGTTCTGATAATTCCCCTATTAGAGAAAATAATAAATACTACTTTAGCAATTAGCACATTTTTATAACTTCTCAGGTTCATTTTATAGGTGCCTTTCGCTGATTGAGAGATGACCATTTTGATTTTATTATTATCCTTACGGTCAAAAGACATAGTTTGAAAAGCCGGCGATTCAAATCTCGCTGTTCCTTTCTATTCGTAATCTCCAACAAAGATTGTAGTATAAAACAAAATTTATATCAGAAATAGCCGCAAAGTGTGACTGCTTTGCGGCTATTTGGCACCCACGAGAGGATTCGAACCTCCGACCTATCGCTTAGGAGGCGATCGCTGCTATCCAGCTGAGCTACGTGGGCAAACAACGGATTATAAAATTTAGAGGAATTACAACGGAAGAAAGCCTTGCTATGTTTTTATTGTATCGAAAAAAGATTGTGCTGTCAATCCTTTTTTGCATCGTCAGTATGGGACAATGATGGTGTTACAACAATGTGTCGTATGCTGCAAGAGGGTAGGAAAGAAGAGGAAAGACCTGAAAAAGCGGCGTTCCTGTTCTTCCATACTGGAAGTGAGGAACGCCACTGGTGCAGTGCAAGTTCTAATGCATGCTTTATCTGGATGCTTTGTGTTTATTTCTTCCTTAAATTTTATAAGAAGATTCAGCCGCTGTTAAAGAATTATAACGAAATATAAAGTGTAACCCGCCAACATCATCACACCGTGCCAACGTTTGAGCTTTTGATCTTTCACACAGAACACGATTAAAAGTAAAGCGGCTACGGCAGATACCATGCTATCGAAGTAAAACCCTTTTGCAAATGCCACAGGGTGAATACAAGCGGAAATTCCAACCACAAATAAAATATTAAAAATATTGCTTCCCACAATATTGCCAATGGCGATTTCGGACTGGCCTCGCTTTGCGGCGGTAACAGATGTTACAAGTTCAGGAAGGGAAGTACCCAGTGCTACAATTGTAAGCCCAATAAACCGCTCGCTCATTCCAACCTTTTTCGCAATTCCGCAGGCCGCGTCAACTGCCAGATTGCTTCCCACGACGGTCAGAGCCAGGCCCAAAATACATAACAGAATTATTTGCCAAGCTGTTCTACATTTTTGGTCTGGGGCTTTTGCCTTGCTTTCCGTACTTTTCTTTTTTGCCGATACAAACAGGTAGACAAGATATAGAACGAAAAGAATGAGTTGAACGATGCCGTCCATAAGATCAATTTTTCCGTCGAGACCTTGTATGATCAAAAGTATGCTGATTCCTGTCAGAAATGGGAGTTCATACTTTACTGTGCTTTTCTCAACTGCCAGCGTGGCAATGACCGCTGAAAGGCCAAGAATGATTAGAATATTTAGGATGTTACTGCCTACAACATTCCCAATTGTGATATCAGCATTATTTTTTATGACAGCAGAAATACTAACCGCGGCTTCTGGTATACTCGTACCCATTGCAACTACGGTAAGACCGATTATAAGCTGTGGTATCCCGAGCCTTGCTGCAAGTGCGGAAGCCCCGTCTACAAACCAATCCGCACCTTTCACAAGCAGGGCAATCCCCGCCGCCAAAATAAACGTCCACAAAAAAATTTCCATCAAAACAACCTCCTAAACAATTTCGGCAAGTATAAAAATAGAGACCTTGCCGTTTGAAATAACAGCAAAGTCTCGCAATTTCATTACAAAGCCGGATCGCAGGGATCGTACTGACGGCAAAGTAAACATGGAAGTTATCCATGTAAGCTACTCCCTTTGTAACTTATAGTATACATTTTATCCAGCTTTTGTCAATGTTTTTTTATTGCTTACTGGTAGGAAAACGGTTTGCTTCTCTATCTAGGATGGAATATCACAAGATTTATTAGAGATCCAATTACAACAATGGCCGATGCCCACCATATTCTGCTTGAACCGTAGGGAGCTGCGTGAACTGACATGGGTGTGCTACAACTACTACGATGTCAAAGGCCAGAAGTGGAATACCTTGACTATTTTACATAATTCTTATACCATTGTGCAAAGTTGCGCAAGCCCTGGCGTAGCGGGGTCTGCGGCTTAAAGCCGTAATCATGCTCCAGAGGCTTTGTGTCGGCATACGTAACAGACACATCCCCAGGCTGCATGGGAACCAGACGCTTGTGCGACTCAAAATCGTAGTCGGCAGGTAGGACTTCTGCCCGGATCAGCTCCTGCTGCAAAATATCTACAAAATCCAGAAGGCTTTCTGGATGGCTGTTGCCAATGTTATAGATTTGATATGGCGGTATGGGTAGACCGTCTTCGCCATTTTTCTTTTCCGGCGCACCCTGTATCACGCGAATTACACCCTCAACAATATCGTCAATATAAGTGAAGTCCCGGCGGCAGTTGCCGAAATTAAAAATTTCAATCTTTTCTCCGGCGCGCAGCTTGTTGGTAAAGCCAAAATAGGCCATGTCCGGACGGCCAGCAGGACCATAGACAGTAAAAAAGCGAAGACCGGTGGATGGGATGTTGTAGAGCTTTGAATAAGCATGGGCGAGAAGCTCATCGCTTTTTTTTGTGGCGGCATACAGAGAAACGGGATGATCCACCTTGTCGTCTGTGGAATAGGGAATCTTTGCATTACTGCCATAGACAGAGGAACTGGAGGCGTACACCAGATGCGCGACTGGATGATGGCGGCAGCTTTCCAAAATATGATAAAAGCCAATGAGATTGCTCTCGATGTAGGTATCTGGATGATCAATGGAATAGCGGACCCCCGCCTGCGCTGCCAAATGAACCACAACATCAAAATGGTATGTCGCAAAAAGTGCATCGATCATAGCCCGATCTGCAATATTGCCGCGGATAAATGTAAAGCGTCCGGCGGTAAAGCCGCCGTTTGCATCTTCTGAAAGAGGGGAGAAGGTCGCACCGATGGCGGTATTTTTGATTTCAGTAAGCCGGTATTCTTTCAGAGCGACATCATAGTAGTCGTTCATGTTGTCAAGACCAACCACATTGGTTTCTGGAAACGCTGTAAGCAGCGCTTTGCATAGAAAAGCGCCAATGAAACCGGCAGCTCCGGTGACCAGAACAGTTTTATTTTGTAAATCAATTTTCTGCATTTTTTACAGCACCTCATGGTTAAACTGGATAGGGATAAAACAGGATTGCACGGATATAAACCGATCCTTGACGTTATGTGGATATCGCCGCAAATCTGTTTTATATATAACCCCGTTTCTTTGCTTCCGTCATTAAAGCAGGTTGAATGTTGGGATATGTCCACCTGGCCGGCAGCTCATCCATCATCGAAATTTTTTCGATTTCATTGTGCAACGTTGACTCGAAGTATTTTATGTCGGCAAAAAATAACATTCCAAAGGTCTCTAACCCATCAAAATTATCAGACGCCGTAACAGAATATACGCATATAGGCTCTATGTCAAATTCTAGCGCGCCTGTTTCTTCATACAATTCCCGCTTTGCTGTATCTATAATGTTTTCCCCTGCCTCCCGATGACCTCCGGGGATTTCCCATGTATCTCTGTCCCTGTGTCTACAAAAAACATACTGATTCTGGCTTTTTGAAATAATAACAGCAAATTTCAGCAGATCATGTTCTATATTTTCATAAAACTTTACTTCTGTCATTTTGGATTTTCCCCTTGATATGGTTTCATTCCTCAATCGCGACGGAACAGATCTCTTGTGTATACCTTGTTCTGCACATCATCCAAGCAGCAATCATAGCGATTTGCAATGATTGCCTGGGAGACGGCCTTAAATTCATCCAAATCCCCAATGACACGGCTGCCATAGAACGTTGAGCCAGCGGGCAGAGCTGGTTCATAGATGACAACCGTAGCGCCTTTTGCTTTAATCCGCTTCATAACGCCTTGAATGGAGGACTGGCGGAAATTATCGGAGTTGGATTTCATGGTCAAACGGTAGACGCCAATCACGACCTCGTGCTCCTTGGTGGCTTCCCATGTGCTGTTTGCCTCGTAAGCTCCTGCGATTTCCAATACCCGGTCAGCGATAAAATCTTTACGGGTACGGTTGGATTCTACAATGGCGGTCATCATATTCTGTGGGACATCGGCAAAGTTTGCAAGTAGTTGTTTGGTGTCCTTTGGAAGGCAATACCCACCATAACCAAAGGATGGGTTATTATAATGGGTTCCGATACGAGGATCCAGACAAACACCGTCAATAATTTCTTGGGTATTCAATCCCTTGCTCTCTGCATAAGTATCCAGTTCGTTGAAATAGGAAACCCGAAGTGCCAAATAGGTATTGGCAAACAACTTAACTGCTTCGGCCTCAGTAAAGCCCATAAATAGGACATCGATATTCTCTTTGAGAGCGCCCTGCTGCAAAAGAGAGGCAAAGATTTGGGCCTGCTTCTTACTTTGTTTGTCACAAGAGACAATGATCCGCGAAGGGAAAAGATTGTCATATAGCGCCTTGGACTCCCGCAGGAACTCTGGACTAAAAATGATATTTTTGGTGTTGTATTTTTCCCTGACGGAAGCGGTATAGCCAACTGGAATGGTGGACTTAATGACCATTGTGGCATTGGGATTGACACGCAAGACCAGCTCAATAACGGCTTCCACCGCAGAGCAGTCAAAAAAATTCTTTTTGCTGTCGTAGTTGGTAGGCGTTGCGATGATGACAAAATCCGCATCTGCATAAGCGGCCTCATTGTCTAGCGTAGCGGTCAGGTCTAGATCCTTCTCTGCGAGATATTTTTCAATATATGCATCCTGAATGGGAGATTTTTTCTGGTTAATCAGTTCGACCTTCTCCGGAACAATATCCACAGCAACCACATGGTTGTGCTGTGCCAACAAAGTAGCCAGGGAAAGACCCACGTAACCAGTGCCGGCAATGGCAATTTTATATGGACGCGTTAGCGTCACCTGGTTTGTTGTGGCAGTGGGATGCGCTGGGGTGGTATCCTCGAACAGATCGGTGATCTCAAAGCCTAGAGCCTCCGCCAGGTTTTGCAGTTGTTCAATGGTAGGGATATAGTCTTTGTTTTCGATCCGGCCAATCATAGTACGGTTGATACCGGTGCGTTTACAAAGCTGGGCTTGGGTTAGCTTTTTTTCCTTGCGCGCGCTGACGATGGTCTGCGCTAGCCGGTCGATGGATAGTCTTTTCATGGAAAAACTCCTAGGATGATTTTTTTAACAACATTTTATGGAAATACAGCGGTCTAAATTAGAAATATTTTATCAGATTCCATAGGAAAAGTCAACACAGCGGAGCAAATAAGAGAAATATTCTTTTTTCAGCAACTTTTTAAGGAGGGCGTGGTATGCATGGAAATCATACCGGTGGCCGGTTTGGATAGATGCACCGTATGCATGAAGATAAAAGGGGACTGCCCCAATCTGCGAACCGCAGTTTGAGACAGCCCCCATGTTATTTGCTTTTTAACTGGTCTGGGAAATTAGTCCTGATACATCTGCACCAGTTTCAGCAGATGCTCGTAACGCTCCTTAGCGGCGGCTTCGTTCTTGGCGAACAGGGTAGCGGCGCGGTCGGGGAACTCACGGGTCAGACGGCTGTAGCGGGCCTCGTTCATCAGGAATTCCTGATAGCCATCCTTAGGCGCCTTGGAATCCAGAGTAAACTTCCCGGTCTCCTTGGAGGGATCGAAGCGGAACAGGTTCCAGTAGCCGCACTCGACAGCCTTCTTCATTTCCTCCTGGCAGTGCATCATGCCGCCCTTAATGGAGTGCATTTCGCAGGGCGCATAGCCGATGATCAGAGACGGGCCATGATAGGCCTCGGCCTCGGTGATAGCCTTAATAGTCTGGGCGGGATTGGCGCCCATGGCGATCTGCGCCACATAGATATAACCATAGGACATGGCGATCTCAGCCAGGGACTTCTTCTTCGTCTCCTTACCGGCGGCGGCAAACTGTGCCACCTGGCCGATGTTGGAGGCCTTGGAAGCCTGGCCGCCGGTGTTGGAGTAGACCTCGGTGTCGAACACGAAAATGTTCACATCCTGGTTCTGGGCCAGCACATGATCCACACCGCCAAAACCGATGTCATATGCCCATCCATCGCCGCCAAAGACCCATACGGACTTCTTAGACAGGTATTCCTTCTTGGACAGGATTTCTTTCACCGTATCGCAGCACACATGGGCCTCCAGGTTGGCCACCAGGGCCTTGGTAGCGGCCTTATTGGCCTCACCGTCGTTATAGGTGTCCAGCCATGCCTGGCAGGCAGCCTTGCGCTCCTCGTTGGAGGTATCTTCCATGACAGCGCGGACCTTATTGGCCAGGGACTCCCGGATTACCGCCTGGGCGGTGTACATACCCAAGCCGTGCTCGGCATTATCTTCAAACAAGGAGTTGGACCAGGCGGGGCCATGGCCATCCTTGTTGACGCAGTAGGGAGAGGTTGCAGCGGGGCCGCCCCAGATGGAGGAACAGCCGGTGGCGTTGGAGATGTACATCCGATCGCCAAATAGCTGGGTTACCAGACGGGCATAGCTGGTCTCGGCACAGCCTGCGCAAGAGCCGGAGAACTCCAACATGGGCTGCTTAAACTGGCTGCCCTTGACGGTGTTGTCCTGCATGTCGGGCTTGTTGCTGACCTTGGAGACCATATAGTTGAACACGTCCTGCTGCTCCAACTGGCTCTCCTGGGGAACCATGGTGATAGCCTTGGTGGGACATACGCCCACGCAGACGCCACAGCCCATGCAGTCCAAAGGAGATACGGCCATGGTATAGGAGTAGACGCCCTTGCCCTTGCCGGCCTTTACAGGGACTACCTTGGCAGCGGCGGGAGCGGCAGCGGCCTCTTCCTCGGTCAGTGCAAAGGGACGGATGGTGGCATGGGGGCAGACATAAGCACAGTTGTTGCACTGGATGCACTTGGAAGCATCCCATGCGGGAACGGTGACGGCAACGCCACGCTTTTCATAAGCGGCAGCGCCCAGAGCAAACTGACCGTCCACATAATCCATGAAGGTGGATACAGGCAGACTGTCGCCGTCCATCTTGTCAACAGGAGTCAGAATGTCTTTGACGACCTTGACAGTATCGGCGGGGCCTTCCAGTACGGCGTCGTTTGCCGCGTCGGCAGCGTCGGCCCAATCAGCAGGGACGTCTACCTTCACATAGGCGGTGGCACCGGCGTCGATGGCATTCCAGTTCTTTTCCACCACATCGCGGCCCTTCTTCAGGTAGGAATGCTCTGCGGCATCCTTCATGTACTGAACTGCCTGCTCACCGGGCATCACCTTTGCCAGGGAGAAGAAAGCGGACTGCAAGATGGTGTTGGTACGCTTGCCCATGCCAACCTTGATCGCCAAATCGATGGCGTTGATGGTATACAGCTGAATGTTGTTTTTCGCAATGTAGCGCTTGGAAGCGGCATCCAGGTGGTGGGACAACTCTTCCAGATTCCACTGGCAGTTGATCAGGAACACGCCGCCGGGCTTCACATCCTGGACGATTTTAAAGCCCTTGGTGATGTAAGAGGGGTTGTGGCAGGCCACAAAGTCGGCCTTGTTTACATAGTAGGGACTCTTAATGGGCTTGTCGCCAAAACGCAGATGGGAGATGGTAACGCCGCCGGTCTTCTTGGAGTCATACTGGAAGTAAGCCTGTACGTTTTTGTTGGTGTGGTCGCCAATAATCTTGATGGAGTTCTTGTTGGCGCCCACGGTGCCGTCGCCGCCCAGGCCCCAGAACTTGCACTCGATGGTGCCTTCCGCAGCGGTATTGGGAGCGGGCTTTTCCTCCAGGGACAGATGGGTCACATCGTCCACGATACCCATGGTGAACTGCTTCTTGGGCTGCTCTTTGGTCAGCTCCTCAAACACAGCAAAGACGGAAGCAGGGGGGGTATCCTTGGAGCCAAGGCCATAGCGGCCGCCAATGACCTTCACATCGGTCTTGCCGGCGTTGGCCAGCGCCATAACCACGTCCATGTACAGAGGCTCGCCCTGCGCGCCAGGCTCCTTAGTCCGGTCCAGAACCGCGATGGTCTTGGCGGTTTCGGGAATTGCGGCAAGCAGCTTCTCCGGTACGAAGGGCCGGAACAGGCGAACCTTTACTAGGCCGACCTTCTCGCCGTGGGCATTTAGATAGTCGATGACTTCCTCGGCCACATCCACGATGGAACCCATGGCCACGATGACCCGGTCCGCATCGGGGGCGCCATAGTAGTTGAACAACTGATAGTTGGTACCCAGCTTTTCATTGACCTTGCCCATGTACTTCTCCACCACGGCGGGTAGAGCATCATAGAACTGGTTGCAGGCTTCGCGATGCTGGAAGAAAATATCGCCATTTTCATGGGAACCGCGCATAGCGGGCCGCTCGGGATTCAGAGAGTGCTTGCGGAATGCTGCGACAGCCTCCATATTGGTCATTTCCTTCAGGTCGTCGTAATCCCAGATGGCGATCTTCTGAATCTCATGGGAGGTACGGAACCCGTCAAAGAAATTGATAAAGGGAACCCGGCCCTCAATGGCGGCCAGATGGGCCACATCGCCCAGATCCATAACCTCCTGGGGATTGGTCTCGCAAAGCATGGCGAAACCAGTCTGCCGGCAGGCGTAAACGTCGGAGTGATCGCCGAAGATGTTCAGAGCATGGGACGCCACAGTACGGGCGGACACATGGAACACACAGGGCAGCAATTCGCCGGCGATTTTATACATATTGGGAATCATCAGCAGCAGGCCCTGCGAAGCGGTATAGGTGGTCGTCAGAGCGCCGGCGGCCAAAGAACCGTGAACGGTACCGGAAGCGCCTGCCTCCGACTGCATCTCCACGACTTTGACCGTGTCGCCGAAGATGTTCTTCCGCCCAGCAGCAGCCCACTGGTCCACATTGTCTGCCATGGGACTAGAGGGCGTGATGGGATAGATGCCAGCGACCTCGGTAAAGGCGTAACTGACGTGGGCGGCGGCAGTATTGCCGTCCATGGTTTTAAATTTTCTTGCCAAAACAAAATACCTCCTAAAGTATTCAAATTTTGTACCCATATCATATCATCTTTTGACGTTTTTGTAAAGCAGTTATCTGTGGACTTCCACGAAAAAAATAGACAAATCTAGTAAAATGGGCCACACAGATGAGATTTTAGAAATAAAAGCACTTTTGCGTGCAAGAGGAAAAATTTTGTCATTCCAGAGAAAACCAGAAAAAGCAAATCCTGGTTAACGCTTTGCCTCGGAATCTCTGTGTGGCCTACAATGGACTTTTTCTATTCAGAATAATAAAGACAGATTATGCCCTTCTGGGATGAAGGCCTCTCCTTTTTGCAGCATTTTAGACTAAAAGACAATGGAAAAGGTTATGGCGAAAAGTGGAAAAGGGGATTGTTATTTTCCAGAAAATGCTGTATTATAAAGGAAGAATTTGGAAAAAGGTGCAATTGTGCAGAGATTACCCGGAAAGACAATGAAAGCGTGGGTTTTGCGGGGAGAAGACAGGAAAATGGAGGATTCGGTATGATTTGTAGCGTCCATACGCTTGGAATTTCGGGAATTGAGGGTCAAGAAATTGTGGCGGAGTGCTATGCCACCACGGGGCTGCCTGGATTTGATATTGTAGGACTGCCGGATGCGGCGGTGAAGGAGGCCAGAGAGCGGGTGCGGGCTGCGGCGAAAAATAGCGGCTTGAGCTTTCCAACAGGAAGAATCACGGTGAATCTGGCGCCTGCCAATCTGCGAAAATCTGGAACCCATTATGACCTACCTATTTTACTCAGTATTTTGGCGGCGGCTGGGGCAATTCACCGGCCTGCTTCATCCAGCGCTTTTGTCGGGGAAGTGGGTCTAGAGGGTAGCATCCGCCCAGTGCCCGGCGTGCTGCCCATGGCGTTGGCTGCCAAGCGGGCGGGGATTAAAACGCTGTTTGTTCCGGCGGAAAACGGCCCGGAGGCCACTTTGGCCAGAGGCCCGGCGATTATTCCAGTGAAAGATTTGCGGCAGTTGGCAGCGGGGTTGAATGGAGAGATTACCCTGGAAGAGCAGCCCTTGTGGGTTCCGGAGAAGCAGCCTTCCTCCGGTTTGGATTTTAAAGACGTATTGGGGCAGGAGAATGTAAAGCGGGCGTTGGAGGTTGCGGCGGCAGGTAGCCATAATGTGCTGCTCATCGGACCGCCAGGCTCTGGTAAAAGTATGCTGAGCAAACGGCTTCCATCCATTTTGCCGGATATGACCTGGCAGGAATCTCTAGAGGTCAGCCAAATCTACTCTGTCATGGGTCTGCTCACCGCTCGTGAGCCGCTGATCTCCCAGCGCCCATTCCGGGCGCCGCACCACACTATTTCCAACGCCGGACTTGCTGGCGGCGGATCGAATCCCCGGCCAGGGGAGATTTCCATGGCGCATAAGGGCGTCCTGTTCCTCGATGAGCTACCGGAATTCCGGAAGGATACGCTGGATCTGATGCGCCAGCCACTGGAAGACGGCAGGGTAACCATTTCCCGGGCTTCCGGTGCGGTGACGTATCCTGCGGAGTGTATGCTGGTGTGCGCCATGAATCCGTGTAAATGTGGTTGGTATGGGGATCCTTCGGAACGGTGCACCTGCTCTGCCCATGCGGTGGAGGCGTATCGTGGCAGAATTTCCGGGCCATTGCTGGACCGAATCGATATCATTATAGAGGTCCCCGGGGTAAAATATGAGGAGCTACGCAGCCGAGATGAGGCGGAATCCTCCCAAATGGTAAAGCAGCGGGTTAACGCCGCCCGAAAGCGGCAGCAGCGCCGGTTTGGCGTGGAAAGCGATATGTGCAATGCCCGGATGGGGCCGTCGCAAATGCGCCGGTTTTGCCAGTTGGACGAGACCTGTGAGGCGCTGATGGCTTTAGCTTTTGAGAAGATGGGCCTGACTGCTCGCAGCTATGACCGAATTCTGAAGGTGGCCAGAACAGTGGCGGATCTGGAAGGGAGCGAGAAAATCGAGTCTTGGCATCTGGCGGAGGCCATTCAGTACCGCGCGGTCAAAATGGGAAACCGTTGAGAATTCTAGAATTTCCCTAGGAAACGAATCCGCTTTGTGATATACTATTCTCATAAGAACAAATGAAAAAATCCATGGAAGAGGAACCAAAATGAAGGAAATTTTTTTGATGAAGCTGGGCGAGGTGGTGCTCAAAGGCGCCAATAAGCGTCAGTTTGAAAACAAGCTGCGGCAGAATGTGCGCCGCCGGATGAAGCCCTATGGCAATTTTGACGTATATCTCATGCAGTCCACAGTTTATGTAGAACCTTTGGATGACCAGGCGGACTTGGACGGCGCCTGGGAGGCGGCTCGCACGATTTTCGGCCTGGTGAGTCTATGCCGGTGCCGCTCCTGCGAAAAGGATATGGACAGCATTTTTCAGGCGGTCCAGGCCTACCTGGGAGAGGATTTGGACTGTGCGCCATCTTTTAAAGTGGAGTCCAAACGCTCGGATAAGGCTTTTCCCATGACCTCTATTGCGATTTCCCAGGAGATTGGTGGCCGCTTGGCGGAGGCGCACCCCAACTGTCAGGTGGATGTGCACCATCCGGCCTATACGGTGTATGTGGAGATCCGGGACCTTGCGGCATATGTCCACGGTCCGGCGGAGCCGGGGGCTGGCGGTCGGCCCACCGGCGTGGGCGGTCGGGCCATGTGCCTGCTATCCGGAGGAATTGACTCTCCGGTGGCCGCCTATATGATGGCCAAACGAGGCGTGGAGGTGGAGGCGGTACACTTCTTCTCCTACCCCTACACCTCCCAGCTGGCCAAAGATAAGGTATTGGAGCTGGCCCGTCTGGTAACCAGGTACTGTGGCCGAATGACGGTAAATGTAGTTCATTTTACAGAAATTCAAGAAGCCATTCGGGACAATTGTCCGGAGGAATATTTTACTTTAATTATGCGCCGGTTTATGATGGAAATTGCGCAGCACTTGGCCAACCGGGATGGCTGCGGCGCAATCATCACCGGTGAAAATTTGGGTCAGGTCGCCAGCCAGACCATGGAGGCCATGGCGGTTACCGGCGCGGTGGTGAAGATGCCGGTGTTTATGCCGTTGGTGGGAATGGATAAGGAGGAGATTGTGACCATTGCCCGGAAGATTGGTACGTTGGATACCTCCATTTTGCCCTATGAGGATTGCTGTACCGTGTTCACCCCCAAGCATCCCAGAACAAGGCCCACATTGGGTCAAGTGCTCCATGCGGAGCAGAAGCTGGACCGGCAGGCGCTGATTCAGCGCGCTTTGGAGCAGGTGGAGCGGATCCCGGTGAAATACCATGATGAAACTGGCGTGTGAGGTGCTCCGCCGGCTGGCGGGAAAAACGCTTTGTACGGCGGAAAGCTGCACCGGCGGGGGGATTGGCGCCGCTCTGACGGCAGTGCCAGGAAGCTCGACGGTATATCGGGGCGGGATTATCAGCTATACCAATGAGGTAAAGCATCGTTTGCTGGGTGTGGACCCGTTTCTACTAGAACAGTCCGGGGCGGTCTGTGCTCCCGTGGCCCTGGCCATGGCCGTTGGGGCCAGAAAAGCCTTGGGCGCTGACGTTGCGGTTTCTGTTACGGGACTTGCGGGCCCTGGTGGAGATGCGTATGGTCATCCAGTGGGCACAGTATTCATCGGCTATGCGGATGGGACAACTGCGTTATCCCAGTGCTACCACTTTTCTGGCGACCGAGAAGCGGTTCGCATCCAGGCGGTGCAGGCGGCGCTGGAGCTGATTCTATCTTGCTGCCGCAAAGATTTTTCAAAAGATCCACAATAATAGAGGAATTATTTCAGAGAGAGGGGAGTTCCTATGGCAAACTATATGCAAAACCGGGAGTTGTCTTGGCTACGGTTTAATGAACGCGTGCTGATGGAGGCCTTGGACGAACAGGTGCCGCTGTTGGAGCGGTTGAAGTTTGTGTCAATTTTCACATCCAATCTCGATGAATTTTTTATGATCCGAGTGGGAAGCCTTCAGGATCTGGCGATGGTCAAGGATCCCGTGGTGGATGACAAGACCGGCATGACTGCCCAGGAGCAACTGGATGCGATTTACAACGCGGTGCGTCCCCTGATGGCGGAACGCGATGACATTTTTGAACAGCTCCGGCAGCAGTTGGCAGCCTATGGAATTGTGATGGTTCATCCCCGGGAAGCAGATAAGGCGGAGCAAAAGTATCTACGGCAGTATTTTCAGACGGAAATCGATCCGATTCTCTCCCCACAGATCATTGACAGCCACCACCCGTTTCCCCACCTGATTAACAAGGTGCAGCACATTGGCGCGCTGTTACAAGACAAGGGAAAGACGGTTTTTGCGGTGATTCCCGTACCGCAGAGCCTGCCGGAGGTGCTGTATTTGCCGGGGACGGAGCAACGGCTTGTGTCCACAGCGGAGCTGATTTTGCAGCAGGTGGAGCGGGTATTCAAAGGGTATGAAGTTGCAGAAAAGACCATTTTCTGCGTTACCCGAAATGCCGATATCACGCCGGGAGACGATGCCTTTGAAGTGGAAGGAGGGGACTTCCGCTCGCAGATGAAAAAGCTGCTGAAGCAGCGAACCAAACTGGCGGCGGTGCGGCTGGAGCTGGGCAGTCAGATATCAAACCGGTTTGGGCAATATCTATGTGACCGCTTACAGCTAACCAAAAAGCAAATGTATGTCAGCCTCTTCCCGCTGAGTTTAAAATTGGTTTGCTCCTTGGCGGAGCGATTATCGCCTGTTCAACGAGAGCAATTGCTCTATCCGGAGTTTGTTCCCCAGGCTACAGCAGCTCTGATTCCAGGAGAGAGTATTTTTAAACAGATCCAACGAAAGGATGTGTTACTGCACTATCCCTATGAGAGTATGGATCCGTTTTTACAGATGCTTCGGGAGGCGGCCGTGGATCCGGCAGTGCTTTCGATCAAAATTACCATATACCGGCTGGCCAGACAGGCTAAACTGGTGGAATATCTGTGTGCTGCGGCGGAGAATGGCAAGGACGTGACAGCCTTGATTGAACTGCGGGCACGATTTGACGAGCAAAACAATATCG
This sequence comes from uncultured Eubacteriales bacterium, assembly GCA_948439445.1. Taxonomy (GTDB): domain Bacteria; phylum Bacillota; class Clostridia; order Oscillospirales; family Oscillospiraceae; genus Faecousia. Next base: position 14,224 of record CAOJND010000030.1, read on the forward strand.
ATTGGTCCCAGCGATTAGAGGAGGCTGGTTGCCGTATTCTATATGGCTTTGACAGCTACAAGGTCCACTCCAAAATCTGCCTGATTACCCGCCGGGACCGTAGTGGTGTCAGCTATGTGACTCAGGTGGGAACGGGCAACTACAACGAAAATACCGCAAAGCAGTATACAGATCTTTCCTATATTACCGCCGACCCGGAAATCGGCGCCGACGGTGCGGCCTTTTTTAAAGATCTGGCAATTGGCAATTTGGAAGGGGAATATCGCTGGTTGCTTGCATCTCCTCACACCATGAAAACAAAACTAATGGCTTTGATTGATGAGGAAATTGCCAAAGGAATCCATGGGAGGATTTTCCTGAAGCTGAACTCGGTGACAGATTTGGAGCTGATTCAAAAACTTCGGGAAGCTTCTCAGGCAGGTGTTCACATTGATATGGTGGTACGGGGGATCTGCTGTATTTTACCCCAGGTAGAGGGGGAGACGGAGAATATCCAGGTGACCAGCATCGTTGGGCGGTATCTGGAGCACTCCCGGATCTATTGCTTTGGTACTGGAACAGGGGAGAAGATGTATATTTCTTCCGCGGATTTTATGACACGGAACATGAACCGCCGGGTGGAGATCGCTTCCCCCATCCGGAGCAAACAGGCTCGGGAACAGATTCACCGTATTATTGAGTTGGAGCGGCAAGACAACACAAAAGCCCGGGCAATGCGTTCGGACGGAACCTATCGCCGTACTGGCGCTGGCAGAGCACCAGTGAATTGCCATGACGCACTGATGCAGGACGCGCTAAAAGCGGCGCCGGCCTCTCCAGGTAAATCGAAGCAGAGCTTGCTTCAAAAATTGAAAGGTTGGATTCGCTGAAATCATTGATTTACAGGGTTCTGGATGTAACAAACCATTTCTGTTTTCAAAGAGAATACTCCCACGCATTACAATTTTGGGTGGGAGCGTTTTTACGTTAAAATGCACGACCATCTGGAGGTACCTCAGGGGATGCCTGAGCCTGTCAAAGCACCGCAGTTTTCATTTTAAGAAAACTGTGGTGCTTACATTTTCCCTACTTTCTTGATTTTGTATCAAAGTGTTTGTGAAATTTTTTGACTAGCTGTTGTAAAACCCAAATGGCTTCTCGACAAAGAAGGCGCCCCGAAGGGCGCCTCCTGTGCTTAATTGGGTTCTCAATCTGTGTGCTTA
>CAOJND010000031.1 GCA_948439445.1 uncultured Eubacteriales bacterium
AGCAAGCGTAGTCTGGAGACCATTATGGAAGACGCGAAGGATGCGGAAGACGTGATTACGCTGGCTCCTGCGAACGCGGATGAGCCGATCTCCGAAGCGAACCCCATTGAGATCCCCCTGGCGCTGCCGCAGGCCACCGAGATTGGCGGCATGGTGATTTCCGCTCCCGCGGATAGCGGTCCTACCGGCGGCACCATTAAGGTGGAAACCGTAGACCCCGACAGCATCACCGAAGAGAATCCCGAAGGCAACACCATTTTTATGGAAGTTCCCATTGTAAACGAGGCTGGCAGCGCAACGCCTGAGCAGCCCGCAACGGCTTCCACTGGCGAAGAAGAGAACGAGAATCAGCCGGCAGCGGCTCCCAGCCGCACGAATCTGCTCCGTCGGACGCAGATGAACGCGGTTAGCACCCACGCGAAGGCAATCCGCAAGGCGGACGGCACGATTGAGATCAACCTGGGCAAGCAGATTGCGATTAAGAAGGTGACCATCGTTGTCACGGCGACTGCGAAGTCTTTGGACCTGGTGGATATCGCGAAGGTTGAGTTCCTGAATGACATGGAGACTCGGATTCCTGAGCCTGAGCTGAACATTCCCCACCACATCAATATCAGCGGCAAGGGCGAGAGCTTTACCGTGACATGGGCCGCTGAGACCAATGTGGCCGGTTACGTGGTAAAGATCTACGCGACCTACGTGAAGGACGGCAAGACGATTACCATTCCGGTATGCGACGATAACATCTTTAGAGCTGGCGTAAACCGGCTTGAGGTTAGCAGCTTCAAGGGCGGCGTAAAGGATAAGGTTACCCCCCTGTATACTTACTATGTGCAGATTCAGTCCGTCAACGGCAAGTGGAGCAGCCCCTGGTCCGAGGTAGTTTCCCACTATCAGATGGCGGGTAAGGCGCCGGACGCACCGGACAATGTGAAGGTTAACGGCAAGTACCGTCAGCTGGACGTGTCCTGGAAGGATATGCCCGGTACGGAGAAGTACACCCTGGAGTACCGTGAAAAGGGTACGGAAGAATTTACCGCAGTACATGATATTTATAGAAACAGCTACAGCATCCTGGAGCTGAAGGACGGCGTTACCTATGAGGTCCGCGTGTATGGCTGGAATACGGACGACAACGGCAATCCCCGTCGTGGCCCCAACTCCCTGCCTGCGATTGGTAAAACCACCAGCGATCGTCCCAACTACCCCAGGTATGGCATGATAACAAGAGATGAGATTGAGAGCGTCAGAAATAGATGGTCTGTAGATGCCACCAAGTATCCGGAAGGCGTGACATTCAATCCTGAATTCATGATTGACGATGATTTCACCACCTATTTCCACAGCACCGGTGGCGCAGATATTGGTGCGACTGTGACCTTTAAAGAGGAAATGACCCTCAAGGAAATCGTTGTAACCAACCGAATGGAGGATGGCTATGGCGAGGGAGGCAACTACTTCAGAATTTATATCACTGCAGTTGCCGAAAATGGTACAAGACAAAGCGTCGGCTGCTCTGTGCAGAGACTAGGCGCTGAAGCTAAGAATACCGTCCGTTACATTTTGGATCGTGCGGTAAACGCGAAAACGATAGAATTTGGTGTCCATAGATACTACAACGCTGCGAGCACCATTTCCGAAATTAAGTTCTTTAAGTACAATTCCCTGGAAGATGATGTAAACGGACTGTTTGCAGACGATATGCACGCAACTCTGCGTGAGGAGGGTGTAAGTCAGGATGACATTGATACTCTGAGAGAGCGCCTGACTGTAAAGGACGAAACCTGGGATGAGTACCATCCCAAGAAGAGCCTGCTGGAGTCCGAGCTGGATCTTGCTGAGCAGCTGCTGAAAGACGGCATGAGTCAGCCTGCCCTGCACGTAAAGTTCGACATTACCACACAAGGCGTCGGCAATTCTCAGGTCGGCGGCGGCCTGACCGGCTTCCAGCCCCTGGGCTATGTGGCCGGAGTTGGCGATACCATCAAGGTGTACGTGGGCCAGAAGGGCAAAAAGGTTGGCGACGCTACTGACGTCGGTCTGGTATTCACCCAGTACCATCCGGAAGCTGCCGCTTGGAAGTCCGGTACAATTGCTCTGAAGCAGGGCGTGAACGAGATTACGATCCCCAAGGTGCACTCGCTGGACTTTGAGGCGGGCGGTTCCCTGTACATTGTGCATAGCAATATGACCAATGTGCTGAACAATCCCATTGATGTCCGCGTCACCGGCGCCACCAAGATTCCCACTTTGGAGCTGCACAGAACCATCGGCAACTCCCGTGCTTCCATTGACGAGACCGCGTGGAAGGACGCCATCAGAACCTACGTAAACGAACTGGTAGCATATGTCGGTAATCTTGCAAATAGCCATAACACTGACTCGAAACACGAAGCTGCACGGGAGTATGCGTATGGCAACGGCTCCAACTGCTTCCTGAACAGCACTGAGATCGGCGTGGATAACGTGCTGATGTCTGTGCCCGCAAGCCAGATTCTGAACGCTGTGGGCGGCGTCAATGGAGACGTCGAGACCATGACCAATAAGCTTTATGGCAGCATGGTGGCTATGAATCAGATGCTTGAGCTGTTCTACAAGGAACGCGGCTTCAATCCCAAGCTGTACAATGGCACCAGAGGTATTCCCACCGGGCGGTTTAACGTCCGCTATCACAGAATGTTCGCAGGCGCTTTCATGTACGCAGGCGGCGGCCACCTGGGCATCGAATGGGGTTCCGTACCCGGCCTTGCGCACGGCAGCCCTGTGATCACAGATGAAAATGGCAAGCGCATTGGCGGCAACATGTTTGGCTGGGGCATTGCCCATGAGATGGGCCATAACGCAGACGGCGCAGGCGTGACCTACGCGGAAGTGACCAACAACATCTGGTCCCAGTTTGAAAAGACCTGGGATACCGCAGGCACCTCTCGTATCCCCTATGCCAAGGTTTACAGCCACGTGACCTCCAACACCATTGGCAAGCCGGGTAACGTATTTGCTCAGCTCGGCATGTACTGGCAGTTGCATCTTGCCTATGACACCAACTACGCGCACTACAACTACTATCAGACCCCGGATGAGAACGGTGAAATTTTCAACCAAGCCAACTACGACAACATGCTGGCAAATGAGTTCTTTGCCCGTTACTATCTGTACCGCAGAGAGCCCAACGCAGCGCCCTTCTCCTTGAATAGTATCAGAAACGGAACCGTTGATCAGAACATCATGCGTACCGCTTGCGCGGCGGCGCAGAAGGACTTGACGGACTTCTTCACCGCTTGGGGCATCGCAGTAGACGATGTTACCAGAAACTATGCCGCGCAGTACCCGAAGGAAGAAAGAAAGATCCAGTACATTAACGATGCGGCCCATGAATACACCCTGGCTGGCGGCCCCGAGATGACCTCTACCACCGTTAACGCGGAGCTGGTACAGGGCACAGGTGCCAACGCTAGAAAGGTAACGCTGACCATTTCCCTGCCCGATGAGCAGAATATGGATGCGATCCTGGGCTACGAAATCATCCGCAATGGCAAGGCTGTCGCCTTCATCACCCCCGATATGGTGACGGATGAAGAAGGCACTACCTCCTCCTACGCGGCACAGACTGTCTACACCGACGTGGTGCAGACCCTGAACAACCGCGTTATGACCTATGCTGTCGTTGCATACGACAAGTACCTGAATGCCACGGCCAAGACCGAGATGGATCCCATCAAGATCCGGCACGAAGGCGATCTGCCCAAGGACGACTGGACCTCCCTTGACGTGCTGAATGAGGTGGCTGTTGGAGGTAATCATTACTACACCACTTTGGTTTCTGCTGCTGGCATGCTGAACGTTTATGATGGAACGAAGGTAGAAGCTAACGGGACCTACACAGACGTGAAGACCAATGAAACCGTGACCTACACGGAGGACATGGATGTTCACTATCTTGACAAGGACACCGGCGAGCTGCTCCGCGTGGACAGCGCCGTAAAGCGCATCTTCGATGGCGACGAGACCACCACCTACAAGGGCCTTCCCACCGCGGGCCAAACGCCGCAGATTATCATTTCCCTGGGCGGCATGCAGGAAGTCATGGGCATTGCGCGTACACCCAATACGCCCGAGGGCATGACCAGACAGTGGGGCTTTGGCATCCAGTTTAGTAGCAACGGCGGTTTAACCTGGAGTGCAATCGGCGATGTTCAAGCCATCCCGGATCTGGGCGATGGCAGAGGCGCGCTGATGTTCAAGACCGCCGGCAATGTCAGAGCGGTCAAGGCGACCCATATCCGGATTACCCCGAGCGGCGCTAACTGGCTGGGCTTTGAAGAACTGTCCCTGCTGGGACCCACCGGCGACAACGCGGATATCGGCATTTCCACCGTCGATGAAGTAACCGGCGTGGAAACCTGGGACACCACCAACGCCATTGGTATCCTGGATAGTGAGTATGTCCTAGAATCTCACACCGATGAGGAAGGCAACGTAGTAAACGACAGCGTCATCCCCGCAGGTTCGTTCATCGTCACCGGTAAGTACACCGGCAACGCCGCTTTCAATGTGGTGAAGCTGTACAACCAGAATCATGTGATGTTCGACGATTCTTTTGAGAACAAGCGCGATAGCATCATCAACGGCTACCAGGTATTCTTCGCGGATATGCCGGATGCAGGCAATATCGTGAACGTGAAGGACGGCTTCTGGGTCTACTGGCTGGAGCCTCTGACCGGCGAAAACGAGGGCAAGTTCGGCCTGCCCGGCGCTGGCGAAGACGGCGCGGATGTGATTGTGGAACTGCCCACCAGCGTGTACGCGGAACTGTACCGTGTGGATAATGCTACGACCCTAGCCGGCGAGCGCCTGGTCAGCGATACCTTTACGGTTCAGGTACCCACAGAGCTGCCCCGGATTACCCTGACTAGCAACACCAACAACGGTGCTGAAGAAGTAGTCGAGTAAGCAAGAAAAATCCTACTAGATAAATTAGACGGGCGCGCCCCCGGTTTGGCGGCGCGCCCACCACATAAAGTTGGAGGTCACTATGAAAAAAATGAGATTAACCACATTGCTGTTAGCAGCAATTTTATCGGTTTCTTGCGTAGCGCCTGCGGTTACTTATGCTGCGGAGGTTGAAGACCAACCAACCACAGAGGTAACGGAGCAGTCCACGGAGAAGCAAAGAGCACCTTATATGCTCTACACGGAACAGGTAGACCTTTATGATGCGAACAAGGTTCGGGTTTGGATGGATTTGGATCCGGCAAAGGCCGAAAGCATCGCTTCCTATCAGATTAAGCTGATGGTGCAGGATGGAGAAGGCTCCATTGATCCCAGCAGAGATGTAACGATTGAACTAGACCCCGCGCTGGAGGATGCGCAGATTAAAGAGACCAGCTTCGACAAGGATACCCAGACTATGTCCATCTACGTGGCATCCAACAAGAACCTGGTTCAGTTCGAAAAGGACGCAAAGGGGAAATTCATCAATAAGCTGCCCATCGGCGTGATTTCTGTGCCGAAGAAGGCGGAAGGAAATGCGTTTAAAATCGTCCTCAGCGACAAGACTGGCGACTTTACAACCGTTGGTCTGAACATGCAGACAAACGATGTGTCCGAAACCTATGGTGCGGAATTTACGATCCCTGTGGACGGTGTCGTCTACGGCGGCCCGGTGGAGCTCCCCCTGGGCATTAAAATCGAAGGCAAGGGCACGGTAACGGCCTATGTTGTAGACAGCGAAGGTAATGAGACAAAGGCTACCGATAAGGTGCAGGAAGGCGATAGCGTTCGCCTGGCCGCGATTCCCGCGCAGGGCTACCGGCTGACGGAGCTGGTTCTGACGGATAGCCTGAATAATGACACAGAGGTTGCGCTTAGCGGCGACTTCAAGTTCACCATGAGCAGTGTCATCGGCGTAAAGGCAAAGTTTGAAGTTGTCGAGGATAAGTATAGCGTGGAGGTCGTTGGCCAAGGCGCTTCCATCCTGGGCATGAAGGAGCAGAAGGCGGAGTTCAAGGCTCGCGAGGTGGCGACTGTTCTGGCGAAGGCTTCCGCTGATCAGAAATTCTCCCACTGGAAGAATGAGCTCACTGGCGATGTGGTAAGCTATAAGTCGAATTACTCCTTCTCCGTGACTTCTAGCATTAAGCTCTCTCCTGTGTTTGTAAAGAATACTGATCCGGTGCAGGTTGAGCCTACGGTCATGCTGAACACGCCCGGTACGATGGCGCCTTTCTCCGGTAAATACCGGTTGAGCTACTCCGGTACGTTCTCCCTTCCCGGCGACTGCAAGCTGGTACAAAGAGGCGTCGTGCTGACCAACCAAGCGATTGACGAATCCAATGTTGAGAACTTTGTCAAGGATGGAACCATCAACGGCGTGAAGGTCGCGACCTGCGCTGTCAGCGGAACCAGCGCTCAGTTCATTATCAACGTTAACAACGTTAAAGCCGGTGGACAGAGCAGAACCGCTCGCGCTTTCCTGACCTACCTGGATGGCAATGGTGAGACGCAAACGGTTTATAGTCAAAACTGGGTTGAGTTGGTTACCCCATAAAAGAAAAGGAGCAAGCGGATCATGAAAAAACTTCGTATCTTGAGTCTGTGTTTGGCGCTGAGTCTGACTGTGTGCCTGTTTGCAGGCTGTACCGATAAGAAAACGCCGGATCAGCCGGAAAAAGGAGACAATGTATCGGATGTGACCCAGGGCGATCAGTCAGGAACCCTGGAAGGGCAGGATCAGGAAATTGAAATTGACGAAGGAAATGTGCAAGATCCCTTCGCTGAATGATCTGCCCGCTGCACAAGTCAAGTAATAGCTTCATAACAGCTACGGCGCGGTGGTCGAATAAGATCACTGCGCCGTTTTTTCGGAGGAAAGAGAACCTTAGGAGGATAAAAATGCTATACAAATCCGGTGAAGTATGTTATGATAACGCCGACTTCGGAGAGGAAAAGGAAGTGATGTTTTTGCCAGGCGCGAAGAAGGTAAAATATAAAATTCTGATCGCGGACGACTCTGAAATGAACCGCTCTATTCTAGCGGATATGCTGGAAAACGAGTATGAAATTTTGGAAGCGAAAAACGGCAAGCAGGCGCTTGAGGTGATTCAAACCTACCAGCATGATCTCTCGTTGGTATTGTTGGACATTGTAATGCCGGAGATGGATGGTTTTGAAGTGCTGAATGAGATGAACTGCCGGGGCTATATTTCAGATATTCCGGTGATTATGATTTCAGCGGAAAGCAGCGCTTCCCATGTGGAGCGGGCCTATGAGTTGGGGGTCGTGGATTTTATCAGCCGTCCGTTTGATGCCTTGATTGTTCGCCGGCGGGTAGATAATACGATTTTGCTCTATGCCAAGCAGAAGAAGCTAATGGATTTAGCGGCCCGGCAGATCTATGAAAAGGAGCGGCAGAGCCGGCTGATGATCGAAATTCTCAGTCATGTGGTGGAGTTCCGCAACTGCGAAAGCGGCCTACATATCCGCCGGGTGCGGCTTTTGACAGAGCTGCTGCTCCGGCATATGACCAAACGCCCCGACGGCTACCGTTTTTCCCTGCAAGAAATTGCGACCATTAGCACAGCTTCGGCGCTGCACGACATTGGCAAGATTGCCATTCCCGAGACGATTCTCAACAAACCGGGACGTCTGACAGACGCAGAATTTGCGGTAATGCAGACCCACACGCAGATTGGGGCCAAAATGCTGGATGATCTGCCAGTGCACCAGGAAGACCCTTTAATAAAAGCTGCGTATGAGATTTGCCGCTGGCACCATGAACGCTATGATGGCGGTGGTTATCCGGATAAATTGAAGGGGGACGAGATCCCAATTTCAGCCCAAATTGTGGCGCTTGCGGATGTATATGACGCACTGACCAGCGACCGGGTCTATAAAAAAGCGATTCCCCATAAAATGGCTGTGCAGATGATTCAAGATGGAAAGTGCGGAATATTTAATCCGATGCTCATATCCTGTTTTATGGAAGTAGCCGATACTTTGAAAGTACAGTTGGAGAACGACGCGGTGGCAGAGGACCCTCACCGGCTGCGGGGTGTTGTCGAAGAGCTGCTAAAACGAGAGGAACTGCCGGCTTCTGCACGGACATTGCGTCTTTTGGAGCACGAGCGAATGAAATATGACTTTATCGCGGCGTTGACTGGGGACATTCAATTTGAGTATACGACTGTGCCTTCGATGCTCACACTTTCCTATACTGCGGCCAACCGGTTGGGATTGCCAGAGGTGATTATGGATCCCGAGCACAATGAAAATCTGCTTGCTTTTGTTCCACAACGGGAGAGAGAACAGTTTTTTGCGGTGTTTCAATCAACCACGCCGGCGCGGCCAGAGGCGAAATATGACTGCATGCTGGGCCTAGAAGGCAATGAGAGATGGTATCATGTTATTTTTCGGACAATTTGGTCGGAGGAAGGCCCGCAGTGGTGTACGGGCCTCATTGGAAAAGCCATAGATATTCACGACGCCCGCATGAAGACGAACAATTTGGAGCACATGGCGTCAATTGATCAGCTCACCGGGCTGTTGAACCACGCTAGTGCGAAAAAACAGGTAAATGCTCGAATGGCGGAGCATCCAGCGGGGAATTACGCGTTGGCAATTTTTGATTTGGACCATTTTAAATTGGCCAATGATACCTTTGGTCACCAGTTCGGAGATCAGGTTTTGATCCAGACCGCACAGCAGCTGTGTCGTTGTATCCGAAGTGACGACATTGCGGCGCGGGTTGGTGGGGATGAGTATTTACTGTTTTTGGAATATAAAACAGATCCGGAGCCGACCATTCGAAGGATTTTTTCATCGCTGGGCGGCAAGTACAAAGACTTCCTAGTTGCGGTGAGCTTTGGCGTCGCCCTAACGGAAACCGTTGGCGCAGACTATGATGCACTATTCCAAGCGGCGGATAAGGCACTGTATACGGTAAAGCGCAATGGCGGCGGGCATTACCGGTTTTTCGATGGTGTTATGCATGATACATTTTCTGTAATTTCTCCCATTGAAGAAGCTGTGGAGCGTGGAAAAAAATAAAGAGGAGGAAAAAGTGATGACGCTGAAACAGTGCTATGATCTGTTGGAAGGAGATTACGAGGATGTTCTGGGGCGGATGCGCAAGGAGGCGTTGGTGGAGAAATTTGCCCTGAAGTTTTTAAACGATTCCAGCTATGAAAGTTTGCAGCAAGGACTTGCAGCAAAAGATCAGCAGATTGCATTCCGAGCCGCCCATACCATAAAGGGTGTTGCACAGAACCTGGGCTTTACCAAGCTGTATGAGACCAGCGGACATCTGGCGGATGTGTTGCGGCGGGAGTGGAGCGAGGAGGCTTTCCCACTGGCACGGCAGGTGGAAGCGGCGTATCAGAAGACAATTGCGGCAATTAAGGCATACCAGGAGGGGTGCGCCCATGAAAAACCATAATACCACCCGGCTTCTGACAGTTAGCCTGGTATGTATTGTCATACTTTGCGTATTGGTTTTTGCTTTTTTGGCTATCTTTATGGACAAGCAAAGCGCAAAGACTATTAATCAGGTGGGCAGTCTGTACATGCAGGGGATGTGCGAACAAATCTCCAAACATTTTGAAACGACGATTGATCTGCGGTTGAGCCAAGTCAACGCTCTGATTGAGGCCGGGGAGGCCGAGAATGGGGAACGCCTACAGCAGCGAGAGCGCATGGAACGCAATGCCAGAGAATGTGGCTTTACCCATCTGGCGCGGCTGTCCAGGGATGGGGAATTTGAAATGATCTATGGATCGATGGTTTGCGCGGTAGATCCGGAACCATTTTTGAATTCTCTAAACGCCGGAGACCGGAAGGCGGCGCTGGGGCTTGACAGCGAGGGAAATTATGTGATTCTGATGGGCGTTTCGTGCGATTATCAGATGAAGGACGGGAGGCAGAGTACAGCGCTTGTGGCGGGGCTTCCTGTCAGCTATATCGATGATGCTTTGTCTCTGAACGTCGCGGGAGCGCAGGCGTTTTCCTACATTATCCGCAAAGACGGTAGTTTTGTGGTGCGAGGTGACAATGTGACCCAGAGCAGCTATTTTGACCGGGTACTGGAGCTTTATGAGGAAACCGAGGGGAGAACGCCTCAGGAGTATTTGGCGGAGCTGCAAGGCGCCATGGGGCTGAAACAGGACTACTCCGCGAGCCTGAAGATGGATGGAACGCGGCAGCATATGTTCTGCACAAAGCTGTCTTTCTCCGAGTGGTATCTGCTGACCTTTATGCCCTACGGCATTTTGGATCAGACCATCAATGGCTTGGGGGAAAGATGGATTGGGACGGTATTTTGTGGCTGTGCCATTGTTTTGCTGGCGCTGTTTGTGGTATTTTGGGTGTATCTGCGCATGACATGGCAGCAACTACGGGAACTGGAACATGCCAGACAGGAAGCAGAGCGAGCCAATCGGGCTAAGAGCGAATTTTTGTCCAATATGAGCCACGATATCCGCACACCCATGAATGCGATTGTGGGCATGACGGCTATTGCATCGGCCAATCTGGGAGATATTGGCCAGGTGCAGAATTGTCTAAAGAAAATTACGCTTTCCAGCAAGCATTTATTGGGTCTGATCAACGATGTATTGGATATGTCGAAAATTGAAAATGGAAAAATGACTTTGAATATGGACCTGGTATCTCTGCGAGAGGTGGTAGATGGCATTGTCAGCATTGTCCAACCGCAGATCAAGGAGAAGTCCCAGCAATTTGATCTGTCGGTGCACGATATTTCGGCAGAGAATGTGTGCTGTGACAGTGTTCGATTGAATCAGGTTATTTTAAATCTGTTGTCCAATGCAATTAAATTTACACCGGTAGGCGGCGCTATCCGCTTGGACTTATATGAGGAACCCTCCCCCAAGGGAGAGAAGTATGTCCGTATCCGGCTATGCGTTGCGGACAACGGCATTGGGATGAGTCCGGAATTTAAGGCCATGATTTTCGAGGCTTTTGCCAGAGAGGACAGTACCCGTATCCATAAAACAGAGGGTACAGGGCTTGGCATGGCGATCACAAAGTATATTCTTGATGCCATGGGCGGTACCATCTCGGTGGAAAGCCAGCAAGGAAAGGGCAGCCAGTTCCATGTAACCTTGGATTTGGAAAAGGTACAGGTGCAAGAGGAGGATATGGTTCTGCCCAATTGGAATATGCTGGTTGTAGACGACGACCGTCATCTTTGTGAAAGTACCGTGACCTCTTTGCGCTCCATTGGCGTGAATGCGGAGTGGGCGCTGGATGGGGAGAGCGCGATTAAAATGATGATGGAGCGACACCAGCGGAAGGATGATTATCAGATTATTTTGCTGGACTGGAAACTGCCTGGCATGAGCGGCGTGGAAACGGCCCGCCGGATTCGTCAGTGCCTGGGTGGGGAAGTACCGATCTTGCTGATCTCTGCCTATGACTGGGGGGAAATTGAGAAAGAGGCCCAGGGAGTGGGCGTAACCGGCTTCATATCCAAGCCTCTATTTAAATCTACTTTATACCACAGCTTGAAACAGTTCACAAATGTCTCCGGCGCGGTGCAGATGGCTCAAAATGATAAAGCGCATAACTTTGACGGGAAGCGGGTATTGCTTGTGGAGGACAATGAGCTGAATTGGGAGATTGCCAATGAGCTGTTGTCTGAGCTGGGCCTGACGCTGGAATGGGCAGAGGACGGCCAAAAGTGCCTAGATATGTTTGCTGCTGCGCAGGAAGGGTATTATGACGCAATCCTGATGGATATTCGAATGCCAGTGATGAACGGCTATGAGGCCACCAGGGCGATACGTGCCTTGACCAGGCCGGACGCCAAGCGCATTCCCATAATTGCCATGACGGCGGATGCCTTTGCTGAGGATGTGCGCAAGTGTTTGGATTGTGGCATGAACGACCATGTTGCAAAGCCAATCGACTTGCGGGAGGTAACTCGCCTACTAACAAAATATCTGTAAAAGGAAAGCAAGGAATCCGCTGCAAAAGTATGCGGATTCCTTGTATTTTTAGGGAAAAGTAAGGAAAATCATCCAAAAAATTGCCAATAAAAAATCTTGGAAATTTTTCAAAATTATTTGAAAAAAGTGCTTGACAAATTAAGGAATGTCTGATACAATATGGTCACAGTCAAGTGAGTGCTAAGCAAAGCGAGTGTGAAAATGCTTTGGCTCAGCTTGTGTCAATTTCATATTTTGGCAAACCTGTGGAAATGCAGGGACGCAAAGTCAGAGGACCTAAACCACTTAATGTGGCATGGTAGCCGGTTGCCGTTCAAGCTGAGCTTGAATGTATTTAACGTCTACAAGTATAGGCGCGGTTGCGATTCGTATGACTTTGCTGCCCACCTTCAATTTGTAGCGTTTTTTATTTTGCCGAAAAATCGCGGAAGGAGGGGTTAAAATTACAGAGCAAAAAAATGCCCTTGCGATTTTCAAAGCCATCTTGACCTGGATGATCGTTTTGATCTCAATTGGGATTCTGATCTTTACCACCATCACATTGTGCGCGGTGAATCATGAGGAATTGAGCCTGTTTGGCTACAAGCCTTATATCGTCCTGTCGGACTCCATGAAGGCGACGGATTTCGCGGCAGGCGATCTGGTGATTTCTAAGAAAGTGGATCCTACGACGTTACAGGTTGGTGACATTATCACCTTCCAGTCAACGAATCCGGAGAGTTATGGCAATGTCGTAACACATAAGATCCGGCGGGTGATCAAAAGCGAGACAGAGGGACCTAGCTTCATCACTTACGGAACGACCACTGACACCGATGATAGGCAGCCAGTAACGGCGTCCCGGGTCCTGGGTAAGTATCAGTTTCGTTTTAAAAACCTAGGTAAAGTCGCAGAGTTTTTAAAGTCGGTACCTGGATACATATTGTGTATCTTTCTTCCGTTCTTTGCGTTAATCGTTTTGCAGGGGCTTGATACAGTCCGAAAGTTCCAGGCGTATAAACGAGTGGAGATTGACGAGATGCGTGAGGAACGAGAGCAACTGCAGCGAGAACGGCTGGAAGCCAAGAAAATGATGGAGGAGTTGCTACAGCTCCAGCAAGAGCTGCTTGCGAAGCAGTCTGAAGATGTCTCCCGGGTGGAGCAGTAAAAAGGTGTTTCCGGCGAGTGTTCGCTGAGGCATACAATGAAAAAGTTTGAAAAGCGGAAAAGGAATTCATCCGCCAGGAGGTGAGCTTTATTACAGGAAGGGCAGACAGATCAACCACATAGGATACGAACCGGGCTTAGGCGGCGTTTTCCCGGACGTACCAAACCCCAGGAAATGCCGCGAGCATCCGAGAAAATAGATGATAAACAAACTACAAACAAAACGAAAACTTTAAATTTGAATTGGAGGAAAATAAAATGAAACTTTTTAACAATAACGAGAGCAACAAGAAGAAGAGCGCAAAAAAGGCTTTGGCCCTGAGCGCCGTATCCATGGGCCTGAGCCTGGCCATGCTGGCCGGTGGCACCTACGCCTGGTTCAGCGACAGCGAATCTGGCATGAACATCATCAAGACTGGCAATCTGAATGTGAAGCTGTATCACATGGATGTAAATGGCAACTTTGGAGAGGTTGCAGAGGGTACTGCACTGTTCCAGAAGAAGATGCCGGACAGCGGAGCCTCTACCGCTGCGGAAGGCGATGACAATCCCATCCTGTGGGAGCCGGGCGTTATCGCGACCGAGACCTTTGTGGTAGAAAATGCCGGTAACCTGGCGGCGGCGTATGATCTGTATCTTGGCGGCGCGGAGCAGCCGATTGAGATTCCTGTTGAGGGGAGCGATGAGCCTCAGCTATACTACCTATCCGATCATTTGAAGGTTGCCATTCTTCCGGCAACGGCCAGCAAGAGTGAATCGAACGGAGAGATTACCGCTACGGCAAACGCGGATGTCACCAGAGAGTATATCGCAGGTACATTTTTAAATGGAACGTGGGATGGCGGCTTGGCCACCCAGGCTAAGGGCGATGTGCCGGCAATGAAACTGCTGCCCCAGGCCGATAAGCAGAATGGCGAGCTGCTGGCAGGTGATGTCGCGGCGTATACTGTGGTCGTCTACTGGGAACAGAGCGATGAGGACAATGTTTTCAACGGAGGCTTGAGCGAGAAAGAGAAAGAGGACTTGAAAGATGCCCACGAAGTGAAGCTGACCATCAATCTGGAGGCCACCCAGGCGAAGGGCGACGGCGACAGCATTGACAGTAATTACGATCAGGGTGTGTATGATAAGGACGCATATGTGACGCAGAATGCTTTTGAAAAAGGAGCCGATGTAAACGTCAGCGAGGATGATACGAACGATCCTTTTGGCGGCTAAGAAAAGTAATTAACCGTTCGGAATCAATGAAACATAACCTCCTTCTTTAAGTGGGGAGGAACGCAAATTCTGTTATCTGCCGGGGCAGGTCCCCGGCAGATAACGCCTGTATTTGCAGAAAAAGGGGAAAACCATGAAAAAACTGGAAGCCGCAAAGATCTTCCACCGCTCGCCAGACGCAAAAAAGGCGGGCGCTTTTCTGCTGCTTCCTGCGATCTCCATCGCGCTTGTGTGCGTGATGCTGCTGGTGGACACCAGCTGGGCGTGGTTCGTCTGCACAACGCAGGGCGCCCAGACTATTCGGGTGGCCAATTATTACGTGACCATCGCTGTGACCGAAGTCGCGTCGGCAGAGGCTTTGCTGGCCGACGCTTTGCCGGGGAAAAAGTTAGAGGAGGCGGAGGGTGGCGGCTATCAACTGACAGGAAATACCACCTATCAAATAGTGCTAGAGGCTTTTGGTTCGGTCAGCAGGGGTTACTGCACTGTCTCCTGCGGGGAGTCTGTCTATACGACAGATGAGATGGTCCCGGGCCAGACGCTGGTATTTATCATCACCCCGCCGGAGGACGCCCATTTTGGTGTGATTGCTGTTTGGGGTTACGGTCCGGAACAGCCCGACATTATAAACGGCAGTGTTCTGGGAGAGAAAAAGTTGGAGCCGCTAGAAGAAGAACAGACGGAGCCGGCGCAGGAGGGCGATCAGGACTCGACGGAAGGTACGATGCAGGAACCTGAGGCGCCCGAAGAAGCTCCTGGAGAGACGACAGCGCCCCCGGAGAAACCAGGGCCAACTACTGCTGTGCCGGAGGCGACAGAGCCTGTTCCGGAGGCAACGCAGCCGGAGGATTCACCGGAGGAACCCACCCCCGAGGCAACGCAGCCGGGGGATTCACCGGAGGAACCCATTCCGGAGGCAACGCAGCCGGAGGATTCACCGGAGGAACCCATTCCCGTGGCA
>CAOJND010000032.1 GCA_948439445.1 uncultured Eubacteriales bacterium
AGGGCGTCCACCCACACATAGACCACATGGCCCGGGTCAAAGTCCACCGGCACGCCCCAGGTAAAGCTTGTGCGGCTGACACATAGATCCTCCAGACCGGGCTTAATGAAATTATTGACCATTTCGTTGACCCGGCTGCGAGGCTCTAGAAAATCTGTGGTTTCCAATAGGCTCTGGACTCGATCGGCATATTTAGAAAGGCGGAAAAAGTAGGCTTCCTCTTCAGCGTCCTGCACCTCGCCGCCACAGTCAGGGCATTTGCCGTCTTTTAGCTGGCTTTCCGTCCAGAAGGATTCACAGGGTTTACAATACTTTCCCT
This sequence comes from uncultured Eubacteriales bacterium, assembly GCA_948439445.1. Taxonomy (GTDB): domain Bacteria; phylum Bacillota; class Clostridia; order Oscillospirales; family Oscillospiraceae; genus Faecousia. Next base: position 320 of record CAOJND010000032.1, read on the forward strand.
TATATGTGCCCTTGTAGATGTCGCCATTGTCATACATCTTCCGGAAAATCTTTTGGATTGCAGCCACATGGTACTCGTCCGTGGTGCGGATAAAGCGATCGTTGCTAATATTCATCAGCTTCCATAGATCCAGCACGCCCCGCTCACCGCAGACAATGTTGTCCACATACTGCTTCGGCGTGATGCCCTGTGCCTTTGCCTTGTCCTCAATTTTTTGACCATGCTCATCTGTACCTGTTAAGAATAACACGTTATAGCCCTGCATCCGCTTATAGCGGGCCATAGCGTCTGTGGCTACGGTGCAATAGGCGTGGCCAATATGCAGCTTGGCAGAGGGATAGTAGATGGGGGTTGTGATATAGTAATTCCCCCGGCATTTTTCACACATAAAAGATCCTCCTTTGACGTAAAAACCGCCCTTGAGCAGACTCAAGGGCGACAAAATTGACGCGGTACCACCTTGTTTCGCACCAATTGGTGCCTCGAAACGCGCTAACGGGCGTACCCGGCAAAGCCTACCTATCGACTTTGCAGCTCCAAGGCCATGTTCGGACGGCATTCCCGTACCCCTTTCCAGCTACCGGGGCTCTCTGCTCGCTTCCGCCGCCCTACTCTCCTTTTCTTTGCTTTTCCATATTCTTTATTATAGCCCAAAGGGGCATAATTTGTCAACCATTTTATGAAAATGTTGTGCTATCGCTTCTTTTTAAACGCCTTGCCTGGCAATATAGTATAAAAAACATGCTATGCAAATGAGCAGAGAAAGGCCCAAATGAAAAAATCCAGGGGATAGGACTTGACAAATTGTGGGAGGGATGCTATAATACGCTTCGTGATGGTGCCCAGGCACCTGCGATTTGGGCCTTTAGCTCAGTTGGTTAGAGCCTCCGGCTCATAACCGGATCGTCCCGGGTTCGAATCCCTGAAGGCCCACCAGGGAATCACAGGCATTGCCTGTTTATATAGGGGTATAGCTCAATTGGTAGAGCGGCGGTCTCCAAAACCGTAGGCTCAGGGTTCAAGTCCTTGTGCCCCTGCCAAAAAAGTCTGTCGATATTTGTCGACAGACTTTTTTGATATGTGACTCTAAGCTTGTATAATAGAAATTTTCTGATGGTTGCACAAATATATGTAACTTTTACTCGATTTCCTACTAAGGGTAGATATAGAAATGTACCGCGAAGGAGGAAATTGAACGATTAGTGTAATAAAAACAGGATACATTATCTTGAGTAGAGATTTGTATTCAACAAGAAAAAGTGGAAGAATAACATACGAAAGCAAGACATGGGTGATTTGGCGTGCAACGGTGACAATAACGACTTGTGAGTATTGTGCTTCCATGAATGGGCATATTCTTGCAAAAACTGATTCTCGCATTGATGGAATTCCCGTCCATCCCAACTGTCGCTGCTATGTGGAAGCAGTTGAAGCAATTGTAGCGGGTACGGCAACATCAGAGGGACCAACGGTGTGGATTTGTTTGTTGCGACCTATGGTAAACTACCGGATAATTATCTTGGAAAGAAGAACGCACAAAAAATGGGATGGGAACCCCAACAGAGGAATCTGGCAGAGATGCTGCCGGGAATGATGATTGGCGGTGACAGATATAAGAACCGAGACGGCAGATCGCCGGATGCATCGGGAAGAGTTTGGTATGAAGCTGATTTCGACTATACTGGTGGATTCAGAAATGATTGTCGGCTTCTTTATTCCAACGATGGCCTAATTTTTGTTACATATGATCATTATCTGACATTTTATGAAATCGGATTGGAGGTACTCCCGTGAATTATTTTGTTTTGGATTTTGCTGAAATCAAATCTTTGCTGGGGCTTCACGAGTATCTGAAGGAAATCTTTTCTTTGCCTGATTACTATGGCAATAACATGGATGCTCTATGGGACTGCCTGTCCTGCTGTTATGATGAATCTACAACGATCGAGTTGAGAAATCTTGATGTACTGCGCAAAAGGCTGGAGCAGACAACACAGATTATGCTGGGAGTATTTCAGGATTTGCATGACGAGGATGGCGTAGTGATCCGAATCATCGAGGAGGATACAGTGCATGTTGAAAAGCGCTTTGATAGCATAAACGATGACCTTTCCGGTAATATGATTTGACACTTCTGTGTTGTCGAAACTTGCGAACGAAATATGATATATTTTTCGGTTTTGCAGTCATTCGAGAATCCTTGAAAGTGATATCTAAAGTGTACACTAAAAACAGTAAAAATGACATGTTTCGACATGTCGTTTTTACTTTATTTTCTTTTGCTTGCACAATTGTGTGCAGCTTTTGCTCGATTTCCACTAAGGGTAGATATAGAAATCCTCTATGAAGGAGGAAATTGAGTGTTTAAATCAATAAAAATGGGACACATCATCCTGTAATAGAATCGATCAACTACGAGAAAGACGGCGAGGATTACCTATGATAGTAAAAAATGGGTGATTTGGTGTGCAATCATAACGCTTACCGCCTGTGAATACTGTGCTTTTGTGAATGGTCATATTTTGTCAAAGAGTGATCCCTGTATAGAGAATATTCCGGTCCATGAAAATTGTAGAGGCTCTGTGCAAGCAGTTACTGCGATTGCGGCAGGAACTGCAACTTCAGATGGTACGAATGGTGTGGATTTGTATGTTGTTACCCTTGGCATATTACCAGAGCATTATCTTAGAAAAAAGGATGCACAGAAGCAAGAATGGATTCCTTTGATCACTACCTGACATTTTATGAAATCGGATTGGAAGTACTCCCATAAATCATTGTATTCTGGATTTTAGTGAAATAAAGACTGTTTTGGAACTGCACCAGTACCTAAAGGAAATGTCTGATTTACCTGCTTATTATGGAAACAACAAAGTGTACACGAATAACAAAATCGACAAGGTACGTAAGAACCTTGTCGATTTTTTCTTCTTTCCGATTATCGTTTCACTGTGCAGTTCTTGTCCATTTTGAATCAATTCATATAATAAAAAGGTGACCGAAATATGAAAAACAGAAGATAGGAGGATGAAAGCATTTTTATAAAATACAAAACATGACGATAAAAGGCCAAGCCCACCATTTTATGGCAGGACTTGACCTTTTCGCAAGCTGACTTCAGCTCTAATTTAAGGATAATTATTTTGTACCGGCGATCTGAGCAGCGACCTCAGCGGCAAAATCGTCCACACGCTTTTCGATGCCTTCGCCCTTTTCAAACCGAACAAAAGAGTTGACCTTGACGCCGCCGCCCAACTCTTTGGCTACAGCCGCCACATGCTGCTCCACAGAGACGCCCTTTTCCTTGACGAACTCCATCTGCATCAGGCAGTTTTCCTCATAATATTTGCTCATACGGCCCATAACCATCTTTTCGATAATGTTCTGGGGCTTGGGACGATCGGAGGCGGCATTTTCATTCAACGCCAGCGTCATCTGAATTTCCTTCTCCTTGGCCATGGTGGCCTCATCCACGTCAGCGCGATCGCAGAAAGTGGGGTTCATAGCAGCAACCTGCATACACAGATCCTTGCCCAGTTCTGTAACGGCTTCCGGGGCGATGCCCTCTACCGTCATGTTCACCAGAACGCCGATCCGGCCGCCCATGTGAATATAGGGAACGGTTACGCCATCGGTATAGGTGGCAAAACGGCGGATTTTAATATTCTCACCGATCACCAGAACCTTATCGGGTAGGGTTTCAGCAACGGACTTGCCGGCACCGGGATAGGTGCATGCCATCAACGCGTCCAGATCAGCGGGTTTTTCCGTCAGCACCACATTGGTGATATCGCCTAGCAGTTCTTTGAACTTATCGGAACCGGCGGCAAAGTCAGTCTCACAGTTGACCTCTACAATGGCGCCGATACCATCGGCAACCTTTGCGCAGACCGCGCCCTCGGCGGCAATCCGGCCGGACTTCTTTGCGGCAGCTGCCAGACCCTTTTCCCGCAGCCATTCCACAGCCTTGTCCATATCACCCTCAGAAGCGGTCAGGGCTTTCTTGCAGTCCATCATGCCCACATTGGTCATTTCACGCAGTTTCTTAACGTCCAGAGCAGTAAAAGCTCCCATAGTTGGTTTCCTCCTAAATCATTTGTAGGGAGGCGCCCGGTGTCTTGGGCGCCGGATTAGAATGGCTTATTCTGCGGCTTCCGCAGCGGGAGTCCCGGCCACCGGGGGAGCGTCTTCACCCTGACGACCTTCGATGGAAGCATTGGCCATGGTGGCGGCGATCAGGCGGATGGCACGAATGGCATCATCATTGCCAGGAATCACATAATCAATCTCATCGGGATCGCAGTTGGTATCCACGATGGCCACGATGGGAATATTCAACTTCTTCGCTTCTGCAATAGCGTTGCGTTCTTTGCGGGGATCGACCACGAACATCGCAGCGGGCAGCTTCTTCATATCCTTCACGCCGCCCAGATATTTTTCCAGCTTTGCAATTTCACCCTGGTGCTTGCTGACCTCTTTCTTCGGCAGCATGGCAAAGGTGCCGTCTTCTTCCATCTTCCGCAGTTGAGCCAACCGGTCGATCCGAGTACGCATGGTACGGAAGTTGGTCAGCATACCGCCCAGCCAACGGGCGTTCACATAGTAGCCACCACAACGGGTAGCTTCTTCCCGGATCGCGTCCTGGGCTTGCTTCTTGGTGCCGACAAACAGCACATATCCACCATCAGAAGATGCATCACGGACAAAATTGTAGGCCTCTTCCAGCTTTTTCACGGTTTTTTGCAGATCGATGATATAGATCCCGTTACGCTCCGTGTAGATGTAGGGGGCCATTTTGGGGTTCCAGCGGCGGGTCTGGTGACCGAAATGCACGCCGGCTTCCAATAGTTGCTTCATAGATACGACAGCCATTTTGAAAATCTCCTTTGTTTTGTTTTTCCTCCACCCCGATCATCTCGCTGGCCCCATCCCATATCTGGAACACGGGGGACAGCGATCCCCGGGTGTGTGGTTTAATCGCATGGGATTTGCCCATGCCGGACTATTATATGCGATTTTTCCAGGTTTTGCAAGAGTTTTTTTCGGGAAAATCAATTTTTTTATCTCACTTAGTGAAACCAATCTTTTTTAGGGTGTGGGACCCGGCATTCGTCTGGTTTGATTTCCACCAGAACAATGTCCGGACCGATGCGGCAGATGGCAGACCAGGGGATTACAAAATCGTCCTGCCGGCCAAATAACCCAAAAAACCGGCAAGGTCCCGGCACCAGAATAGCCAGAACCCTGCCCTCGGGCACTTCAATCTCCACATCGGAAATAAATCCCAACCGTCTACCATCACTGACGCAGATGACCTCTTTGCAATGAAGCTCTGTGATTTTGGTTCCCATAGCAGCGCCTCCTGTTTGCTTTTGTAGAGTCTATTCGGACAAAGGAGGCGATATGCAAAAAACAGCTTTATTTAGCAGCAGAAAAAGGAAAACCGAGAGCGGCAGCAACAGACCTGTAGGGCATAGCACATGCACAGGCTGGCGCAGGGAGAGGCGCTTTGGAAGCCGCGGAAATTACCTGCCTGACGGCGGTAAGGGTCTCCTTGATGCTCCATCGTGTCAAGGACGTTCAAATATTCTAGATTGTCCGGCTCCATGGAAACCGCCCGGCGAATATGCTCCAAGGCAGTGACTTGATTGCCCAGGCCGTAGTTTGCCAAACTGCTGAGATAGTACCAACGGGCATCCCGGTTTTGGGTACTTTGCAGCGTGTTTAGTGCCTCCTGATAATGCCCATACCGAATATAATTATAGGCTGCCTGTTGGTAATTGTCGCCGGCTTGCTGTTGTGTTTGCTGCTGTTGCTGTTGCCACCATGTGCGAAAAGGATCGGATCCATACCCACCGGAGGATGCATTCGGAGCCTGCTTGGACGGATTTTTAATTTGCTCATAAGCAGCATTGATCTCCTGCATCCGCTGGGCAGCGTATGCGTCTCCGGGATTGGCATCCGGGTGATATTTTTTTGCCAACTGGCGGTAGGCCCGTTTGATTTCCTCGTCAGAGGCGTCCCGGCTTACGCCAAGGACCTTGTAGGGATCATCCATTTTGCTGTTCCTCCTGGGATTTTCTCTGTCTGTTTCGATAATTGATCCAGACCCCACTGTACAAAATATTATCCAGCAAAGACTTGTCCTGTACCAATGGTAATCGTTCGTAGCAGTCTGTACAGGCGGCCATGGACAGCACCAGATATTGTTCCCAGCGCTGAAAATCCTCTGGCATACCCATGGCAAGGAAGGGATTGTATTTTTTCCGGCGCCGGTCCCGCCTGTAGTCCACAGCGGCGTCTGCCAGATAGATAAACCGGCCTAAGGCATGTCCCATCTGCCGCAGGGCGGGGGCCCACAAATCCTCCTGAAACACCAGTAGCTCTCCCATTAGCTGACCAAAGCAGTTGGCGGGAATATCCGGATTGGGGCAGGCCTGCCTTTCAAGTTCGCCCAACTGTTGTATGCAAGCTTCAATGGCGGCGCACTGTCGGGGATATTTTTCCCGAATGGCGGGATATGTATGACCAAATAGCTTTGCCTGGAGCCTGGCGGAGAGCTTGTGGTCGTCCTGCCAGTCGTCCATCGCGTTATAGTAGGCCAAGGCGATGTTCATCTGCGCAGCATAGCGAACATAAGGTGTGTCCACCCAATCTCGCTGACGGACTGGGTGGGGCAGGCAGGCGTTATGGCCGGACGACTCCTCTGGCTCATACAGGCTATTCAGAAGCAGTGCCAGGAAAGCCATATCATAGCTCAGGCCCAGCCGGCAGAGGCTAGAGCCCTCCTCCCGCATGCCACGGCAGATGCCGCAATAGATTGCCCGGTAACGGGCCAGCTGTGCTTGCGTCAGCTCTTCTGCGCTGGCGACGGCCAAACCAAACATGCCTTTCACCCCCTTTTGCTTCAGGTTACAGGGCGTTTATGAACTGGACATAAACAATTGACCCTTATTTTACTTTTTTTTCCATAATGACAAAAAACGGTTGAGAACGCCGCCGCAAAATACGATAAACATACACGAATACAGCCACAGCATGCTCAGCGCCACAGCATAAATTGAACCATATAATGTGGCATAGCGATTAAAGTGCTCCACGTAAATCGAATAAAGATCGGAAAAGACCAGCCAGCCCACAGAGGCCAGAACCGCGCCGGGCAGACTGGATAGCATCCGATTGCGCCGGTTGGGCAGCACCATAAAAATCGCGGTAAACAGCAAGGTCTGGATGCCCAACAGCAGGAAAAACCGCAGATCTATAATTTCATCTAGAAACAAAAGAAAGGGATTGTCGGTAGGGGGGATTAGATTTAGGATCGTTTGGCCAAATACATGGAGCACCAACGTAAGCAGCAGCACTAAAATTAACAAAAAGGTATAAAACACACTGATGGTTCTGGTATAAAGGTAGCCTCGATCTTCTCGCACGTCGTAGATGGCGTTTAATCCAGTCAACACGCCATAGACCCCCCTGCTTGCCGACCACAGGGCGGTGAACACGGAGATTCCGATGATGGCGCTGGAAGAATTGTTATATGTGTTGAGAATCAGCCGCTCCACTGAGGGAAGCAGCGCGTCTGGCAACAGGCCCTCTAGCATAGACATCAGATCTACCACGTCCAAAGCGGTGAATCGCAGCAGGGCCAAAATCAGCAGTAGCGTAGGGAAAACGGATAAAATTAAAAAGAAGCTGGCGTTGGCGGCGTAAAGGGGAACCTGGGAGATTTGCGCGGCCTGCGCGGTGGAGATGGTTTTTCCAATCAGCCCGCCGGGAATCGGTTTTTTCATAGGAACCACAACCCTTCTGGGGAATTTCACACAGATGGCGCCTGCGTTTGCGGTGCAACGCAAAAAACGTACGCCGTAGTAGTTAGGATATGCGTGAGGCGATGGTTCATCCCCAGAAAAGACAAGGCGCACTGTATCGGACAGGATGCAGCACGCCTTGCCAGAACCGGACAGATTATTCGGCGGAGATCAAGTAGTAATACACCGGCTGCCCGCCGCTGAGCAAATTAACGTCCGCGTCTGGGCAGATCTGGGCGAAAATATCCGCCGCTTTTTTTGCCTGCTTTTCGGAGATGTCAGCGCCGTAGTAGATGGTGACATACTCTCGATTATCGTTCTTGATCTTCTCCGCCAGTCCTTTTAGCAGCACTTTGATATCCCGACTGGTGCCGAACAGGGCGCTGCCAAACATGGCCAAATAATCGCCTTCATGGATGGTATAGCCGTCAAAATCCGAATCGCGGGCGGCATAGGTGATCTGCATGGTATCCACCATATCCAGCGCCTCGGTCATAGCCTGGAGATTTTCTTCCTCGCTGCCATCGGGATTGAAAGACAGCATGGCGGTGACGCCCTGGGGGACCGTTTTGCTAGGGACTACCACCACATGCTTGGGGGTCAGAGGATCCACCTGTTGGGCGGCCATGATGATATTTTTGTTGTTGGGCAGGACGAACACCGTCTCGGCAGGCACCTGATTGACCACCGTAAGAATATCCTGCGTACTGGGATTCATAGTCTGACCGCCGGAAACCACTCCATCTACCCCAAGGTTCTGAAAGACATCTGCCAGACCAGCACCGGCGCAGACCGCCGCAACCCCAAAGGGCTTGGTAGGTGCGGCAATTTTGGGAGCCAACTCCTGTTCGGTCATTACTTTTTCGGTGTGCTGTAGGCGCATGTTTTCAATCTTGACGGTCACAAAGGAGCCATAGTGCAGCGCCTCCTGTAGGGCAGCTCCGGGATTGTTGGTGTGGACATGGACCTTGATAATCTCCTCGTCGTCCACCAATACCAAACTGTCGCCCAGCTGAGACAGGAAGCAGCGGAGCTGTTCCGGATCCTTGTCGTTCTCCCGAGAGATGATAAACTCTGTGCAGTAGGTGAAGGTAATATCCTCATTGGCAAAATCGGAGAAGGAGGCCTGATCTTTTACAGGGGTTGCTTCGTCGGTTTCGGGTACAGCAATATCCTCCCCCCGCAGGGCGCAGAGCATGGCTTCCAGAACATATACCCAACCCTTGCCGCCGGCATCCACAACTCCGGCTTTTTGCAGCACCGGGTTTTGGTTTACCGTGTTGGCCAGGGCGGTCTTCGCCTCCGCCAATGCGGCCTCATGAACAGACTCAAAGAAATTGTTCTCTCTGGCGGCAGCTGCCGCTTTGGCGGCGGAAAGCCGGGCGACCGTGAGAATGGTGCCCTCTGCCGGCTTCATTACCGCCTTATAGGCCGCGTCTACACCTTCCTGAAGGGCAGCTGCCCACAGAACGCCGTTGCACTCGGAAACGCCCTTCAGGCGCTTGGAAATGCCCCGGAACAGAAGGGACAAAATAACGCCAGAGTTGCCCCGGGCGCCCCGAAGCATGGCGGAGGCCGCGATCCCAGCGGCCTTGCCCAGATCCGGATCCTCGGCTTTGCGAAGATCTGTGGCGGCGGCGTTGATGGTCATGGACATATTGGTTCCTGTGTCGCCGTCTGGCACAGGGAAAACGTTCAGCTCGTTGATGGGCTGCTTGTGAAGCTCAATCGAGGCGGCGGCGCTGATCACCAGTCTGCGAAAGTCCGCCCCGTTAATGGTCTGCCTCAATGGTTTTACACCTCCGAAATTATCCTATCATCATAGAATCAATATAGACGTTTACGGCCCGTACCTCAGTGCCGGTACATTTGGTGACGACATAGCGGACCTCGGAGATGATCGAGGCGCCTACAGCGGACAGATTCACGCCGTGGTCGACCATAATATGCAAATCGATGGAAATGGTTTGATCTCCGTGAAAGACCACACGGACGCCTTTACCCATGGTTTCCTTCCGGAGCAAATGGTAAACGCCGTCGGTCACGGACCGGGCCGCCATGCCCTTCACGCCGAAGCAATTGGAGGCGGCGGTGCCGGCAATGTCGGTGTATACGCCGGCACTGACGCAAATCGAACCGTTTTCGTTGTTATGGCGGATCATAAGGATGACCTCCTTCATGAAAATGGGGATGCTGCCGCGCCCGGCGCGGCGAAAGGAAAGCTTACACCATGCTCTGCTCCCAGCAGTCGGGGGCGGTGAGGCCCAGCATGGTAACCACGGTGGGCGCTACGTTGGCCAGACCAAAAGCGCCGTCCTTGATGGACCAGACCCGGTCTTGATCATAAATAATGAAGGGAACAGGGTTTAAAGAATGGGCCGTCCGCACGGAGGTCTTTCCTTTTTTGGTTTCGGTCATCTGATCGGCGTTGCCATGGTCGGCGGTGACCAGAACCGTGTATCCATACCGGTCGGCAGCGTCCAAAATGGCCTTGACGCCGCTGTCCACACACTCCATGGCGGTGACTACCGCCTCCATCACACCGGTGTGGCCCACCATATCACCATTGGGATAGTTGCAGCGCAGGAACTGGAATTTGCCGGAGGCCATTGCCTCCACCATTGCCTCGGTGATCTCCTTGGATTTCATGGCAGGTGCCTGCTCAAAGGGAATGACGTCGGAGGGGATCTCCTGATAGACCTCCAACGCTTCGTCCACTTTGCCGGAGCGGTTGCCGTTCCAGAAATAGGTCACATGACCATATTTTTGGGTTTCGGACAGGGCATACTCGTGGATTCCGGCGGCGCACAGGGTTTCCGTCAGGGTGTTTTTAATCACGGGAGGCTGTACCAGATAATGCTCTGGGATTTTCAGATCGCCGTCATACTGCAACATACCGGCAAATTTCACGCCGGTGAAATCGCCCCGGTCAAACTTATCAAAGCACTTCTGATCGAAGGCCTGCGAGATCTCCAGCGCCCGATCACCCCGGAAGTTAAATAGAATGACAGAATCTCCGTTGGCGATGGTTGCCACCGGCGCGCCGTCCCGGGCTACCACAAAAGCGGGCAGATCTTGATCAATGCACCCGGTTTCCGCCCGATAGGTTTCAATTGCCGCCTTGGCGGAGGGGAACTGGCGGCCTAGGCCCTGGACATGGGTGTGCCAACCGGCTTCCACCATGGCCCAGTTGGCTTCGTACCGGTCCATGGTGATCTGCATCCGGCCGCCGCCAGAGGCGATGGCGTAGTCATAGCCAGGCTCCCGCAGAGCGGACAGAGTGTCCTCCAGTTGCCCCACGTATTCCAGGGCGGAGGTGGCGGGTACGTCCCGGCCATCTAACAAAATGTGACAATACACCTTCCGCACGCCCTGCGCTTTTGCCTTGTGCAGCAGGGCGATCAGATGGGCGATGTTGGAGTGCACGTTGCCGTCGGACAAAAGGCCCATGAAGTGCAGGGCGTGACCAGCGTTGGCGTTGGCGATCAGATCCTTCCAAGCCTCGGACTGGTACAGCGTACCGTTTTCAATGGATTCGGCAACCAGCTTTGCCCCTTGGGAGTAGACCTGGCCGCAGCCCAAAGCGTTGTGGCCCACTTCGCTGTTTCCCATATCGTCATCAGTGGGAAGACCAACGGCGGTGCCGTGGGCTTTCAACCAGGTGTGGGGACAAGTTGCCAGTAGATGATCTAAAGTAGGCGTCTTGGCCACGGCCACAGCATCGCCGGAGCCGCCATCGCCCTTGCCAACGCCGTCCATAACGACCAAAACAATTGGTTTTGCCATAAAAAATTCCCTCCAAATACAGTTTAGACAAGGATATGTGTACAATTCATCATAATTGTTCCATATGACTTAAGATGGCCTCCGAAGATCCGGCAAAGGGTGGGAAAAACGTCTGATACATCGGCTCAAAATGATTTTGCAGCGATACCTTTGCCACAGCAGGGCCAAAATCGCGTTTCCAAAAAACGGTGCTGGTAGGCTTGTCAGCTGGCTTTTTCAAGGTGAAATGGAAAAAAAGCCAGCAGGACAGGGAAAAAGCTTTCTGCCACACCGTATTTTACATCATTTTCCTTTGTAATACAACCCATTTTTAAAAAAATCTTTCATAATCCTTAATTCATAGTTCCCTGTGCCCGATCAAACAGGGCTTTTATTCTGCTTCGCAGCGCCTGGGCCTGAGGCGTCATCTCGGCCCCGTGGCAGTCAATCCACGAAGAGGCGGCCTGTTGGGCCTGCTGGAGCAGTTCCAAATCGCTGCTCAGATTGGCCACCCGAAAGGCGGGAAGGCCGGACTGCCGGGCGCCAAAAAAGTCTCCGGGGCCGCGGATTTTCAGATCCTCCTCGGCAATGCGAAAGCCGTCGGCAGTTTTGCACAGGGCTTTCAGACGGGATAGGGTTTGGGGGTTCCGATTGCGGGTAAAGAGCACGCAGTAGCTCTGCTCCTTGCCCCGGCCGACCCGGCCACGAAGCTGGTGGAGCTGACTCAGACCAAACCGGTCCGCGTCTTCGATTACCATCACAGTGGCGTTTGGTACGTCCACGCCCACCTCAATGACCGTGGTTGCAACCAGTATATCCGACTCGCCCCTGGCGAACGATGCCATCACCGCTTCTTTTTCCGCGCCTTTCATCTGCCCGTGGAGCAGGGAAATTCGAAGTTCTGGAAATACGGTCCGCCGCAGGGTGTCCGCCCAGGTTTCGGCGGCCTTCAGGTTTTGCTCCGGATTGTCCGCCACAGCCGGGCAGACAATATAGCATTGATGCCCCAAGGCTGCCTGCTTGCGGATAAAGGCGTTGATCCGGGGACGCATGAATTCGCTCACGAGAAAAGACTGTACGCTCTGCCGGCCAGGAGGCAGCTCGTCCAAAATTGACACCTCCAAATCCCCATACATCAGTAGCGCCAGGGTTCTGGGGATGGGTGTTGCGGACATGACCAGAAGATGAGGGTCTTGCCCCTTGCCCAGCAGCGCGGCGCGTTGGGCCACGCCGAACCGGTGCTGCTCGTCGGTGATCACGAGGCCCAGATTGGAGAAAACGGTGGTCTGGGATAATAGAGCGTGGGTACCGATTACCAGATCCAGTTGCCCGGACGCCAGATTCTCCCGCGCCAGCCGTTTTTCACCAGTCCGCATGGCGCCGGTGAGCAGTCCCACACGAATGCCCAACGGCACCAGCAACTTGGATATGGAGGCGTAGTGCTGCTCCGCCAGAATTTCCGTGGGGACCATCAACGCGGTCTGATCGCCGTTCTTTCCGGCCAAGTAGGCCGCCGCGGCAGCCACCATGGTCTTGCCGCTGCCCACGTCCCCCTGGACCAGCCGGTTCATGGGGACGCCCTTTTGAAAATCGGCGGCGATTTCCCCAATGGCCCGGCGCTGGGCACCGGTGAGGGAGAAGGGGAGCGCTTGCGTAAAAGGTGTCAGTGTCAGATTGGCATAGGGAACCGCTTTTTTTCCCGCCTGGGCGGCTCGCAGTAGGGCAAGCCCAGCGGAAAAGACAAAAAATTCCTCAAAGATCATCCGCCGCTTGGCCTGCTCCGCTTCCGCCAGAGAGCCTGGCGCGTGAATTACGCGGTAGGTCTGGGCCGCCGGGAGGATTTGATACTGCTCCAAAATGGGAGCGGGCAGGATCTCCGCTGGGGGATCACAAATGGCCATGGCCTGCTGAATCAACCGTAGCATGGCCGCGTTGGCAAGCCCAGCGGTCAGGGGGTAGACCGGCAGGATCCGGCGGGTGGTAAGGGGCGGGCTGTCGGGAGACTCAAAGACAGGGGTGTTCATGCTGTAGCCGATGAAATCTCCGGAGACTGCCCCATAAAAAATGTATTCATGGCCATACAGCAGATTGTCCGAAACAAAATTCTGATTGAAAAAGGTCAGATTCAGCCGGGCGGTGGTGTCGCCCACCTGGACCCGGGTGATATCCAGACCCTTGCGGATATGACTGGTTCTGGGGACGGACAGCACCATAGCCCGAAAGCAGGCGGGGATGTCCGGCTGTAAATCCTGAATTTGTACCAGCTGGGTGCGATCCTCATACCCTCTGGGAAAGTGGCAGATGAGATCGCCCAAAGTTTGAATATTCAGTTGGGCGAGCTGCTTGGCTCTGGCGGGGCCGACGCCCCGCAAAATGGTGACAGGATCGGTGAGCTTGGCCATAGGGGCACCTCCGTGGCATGGCTTGAAAAAAGATGTAAAAATGAAAAAACTCCCTCCGATTGGCTCGGAAGGAGATATTTTCGCAGGCCTCATGCCAGTCTGTTGAGCCGCAGGGTCATGCTGCTCTTTTTCCGGGCAGCATTGTTCTTGTGCAGAAGGCCTTTGGTAACAGCCTGATCCACAGACTTGACAGCCAGCTTGTACGCGCTCTCAGCAACAGCGCGGTCACCGCCAATGACAGCGGCGTCAAACTTCTTAATATTGGTCTTCAGCTCGGATCTGTCGGCCTTGTTCTTCTCGTATGCAGCCTTGGACAACTCGACGCGCTTCTTTGCGGACTTGATGTTGGGCATAGGTACACCTCCTGTTCACCATATCGTTCATACGAAAACATATTATAACGTGGACATGGCGTAAAATCAATCCCTTTTGCAAAAAAAATATCGTTTTTTTGCAAAAACTTTGTCAAGCCCTTTTTATAAGGATTTTCCATAGCGTGTTGACGAGGGCCGGACCTGGCGCGGGGGGGCGGCGTCGAGTGGGGGGGGGGGGGTGGG
>CAOJND010000033.1 GCA_948439445.1 uncultured Eubacteriales bacterium
CCAAGCCGTAGAACTTGGGTTTGTCGCTGCTGTCAGACGCAGCGTACAGCTTCTTCTGCTCCCAAATCTGTTGCCATTTTTTCTCTATTCCGGTAAAATCGTAATTCATCGCGCAACACTCCTCAATTCTCTTCGCGTACAATTTCGGCCAGATCCACTTCCTCCGCGTCCGCCCAGAGCCGCTCCAGCGCGTAGAAACGTCTTGCCTCATCGGTAAACACGTGGATGACCACGCAACCAAAATCCAGCAGCTCCCAGGTATTGCCCCGGTGGCCCTCCCGGCCCAGCATCGGCTCGCCCAGCTGCTCCAACGCCGCCTCCGCCGCGTCGCACAGGGTTCTGACATGGGTATTGGAGGTGCCGGTGCAGATCAAAAAATAATCCGCCAGCGTGGACACCTGGTCAATTTTCAACAGTTTGATTTCCGCCCCTTTCTTGCTGTCCAGGGCTTTTGTGGCAGCATATGCCACTTCTTTTGCACTCAACATAATTCCTGCTCCTTTCTGTCACACGCCGCACTTTTATCATCTTGTTGGTATAGGTATTGCACAGCTTCCTGGGAGGCCGGAGAAATCTCCCGCCGCTGCCTGCGCAGCATATCCAGTGTCATTTCCAGCCCCAACCGCAGAGCGCCGTCTAAATCGGAAAAGGCCAACTCCCGCAGCCTTTCCACCCCGGGAAAGTCCCGGTTTGGCTCCATATAGTCCGCGACATAAATGATTTTTTCCAATGGATTCATGGCGGGCTTTCCAGTGGTATGGGAGCGAATCGCCGCCACCACCGCCGGATTTTCCCCGAAAATCCGTTCCGCCACCAGGCTGCCCGTCAATGCATGGAGGGTCTTGGGATTCTCTCTGGAAAACTCGTCCAGCTCCACCCCGTATGCCCGGCACACAAGCAGCTGCACCGGACCGTCCAAAGCTTTGGTAATGTCGTGCAGTAAGCCCGCTCTGGCCGCGTCGGCCACATCCGCACCCCAGCGCTTGGCAAGCTCCACCGCCGTGTCCCGGCAGCCCAGCACATGGGCCACCCGGCTCTCCTTTAGTAGACTGACCACTACCTGCTCCAACGCTTCCATGGGTAATTTTCGGTAGTCCCGGCCCGTGCCATACAGCCCATGTGCCTCAATATACTGTAAAACACCCGGACTGAGCAGCTCCCCGGCACACCGAAATACCAAAAGCCTACGAAGCTCGGTGGAAGAGGTGGGAATCGCCTGATTTTTCACCAGCTCGATCCGTGCGCCCTTCTTTTGCAGCGCCACCCTTTGCTGCTCCACCGCCTGCTGCTCCCCAGGGTCCCCCCGGTACAGCACCCCCAAGCACGTCTGCTTCAGCAATGTCTCCCACCGTTTCCAGGCGGAAAAGCACAGAAACATGTCCGTACCCATCAACAAGTACAGCTCTGCCTGGGGATACTGGGTCCGCAACTGCTCCACCGTCTCATAGGTATAGCTGGGACCATTGCGCCGTAATTCCAGATCCGAGACCTCAATCCCGGGAAATTTCGCCGCCGCTAAGCTCAGCATGGCAAGCCGGTCCTGCCCAGAAGCAGAATCCGCCGGCATCTTTTTATGCGGCGCGATTCGATCCGGGATCAAAAGCAGCCGGTCCAATTTTAACACCTTCATTGCCTGGCAGGCTGCCTCCATATGCCCGAGATGGGGCGGATTGAAGGTGCCGCCATATATTCCAATTCGTTCCATATTCCGCCCCCCTTGTCTCAGGATTCCCGCTGCTGCCGCTCCTTTTGCCGTTCTATCGCTTTATCGATAGCCTGTTGCCGGAAATAGGCGTTGCGCTGCTCCCGCTGCTGCTTGGCCACCATCCGTCTGGCCCGAATTCCCTTGCGCACCGGATCCGCTTTTGACACCGGCGTAAGCTTCCGGTGTGCCCGTCCTGTCTCATTTCGCTGGGCCTGGCATTTTTCGCTGAACCGGTAGAGCACAAACTTCGTGCCAATCACCGATACCCCGTCAGCGCCGGTAGCCTCACAGATGGCGTCGCAGGCCTCCCGGGGACTTAGCATGGCATTGTCCAGCACCTTACCCTTTACCAGCTCCCGGGCGGTAAGCTGGGCATCCGCCTGGTCAATCACCGCCTGGGTTACGCCTTCCTTCCCCACCATCAAGGTGGTGTCCAGGCCGTTGGCCTGTGCGCGCAGCTCGGCACGCTGTTTACTTGTGAGCATACCCTGCCTCCTTCAGCTTCTCTTCGAGTTTTTTGAGGGCCACCGCCCGGTGGGAAACCCGGTTCTTCTCCTCCGGGGATAGCTCCGCGAAGGACTTCCCCAAAGGCGGATAGTAGAAAATGGGATCATACCCAAAGCCGTTATGTCCTGCCGCCTGGCGCAGCAGAATGCCGTGGGCCTCGCCCCGGGCCTGAATGGTCTGCCCCTGGGGCGTCACCATGGTGATCACACAGACAAACTGCGCCTGGCGCTGCTGCTCGGGCACTTGTTCCATATTCCGCAGCAGCAGGCACAGCCGGCCCCAATCGTCCAGGCTTTCGTCAAAACCGTACCGGGCGGAATACACCCCAGGCTGACCGCCCAGCGCATCCACCGCAATGCCGGAATCATCCGCCAAAGCGGGCAATCCGGTGGCCTGCATCACCGCGTTGGCCTTTAAAAAGGAGTTTTCCTCAAAAGTTGTGCCGGTTTCTTCCACGTCGATATCCACCCCAAGCTCCGATTCCAGCACCAATTCTATATCCATCTTCTCCAAAAGCTGTCCGATTTCCCGAAGCTTATGGGGATTTTTACTTGCCAAAACTACCTTCATCTTGTTACCTCACAGCAAAGCGTTGACAAAATCGCGGGCGTTGAATGGCATCAGATCGTCCGCTTTTTCCCCCACGCCAATGTATTTCACCGAGATTTGCAGCGCGTCTGCTACAGCAATCACAATGCCGCCCTTGGCGGTGCCATCCAGCTTGGTCAAAGCGATGGAGGTAACGCCGGCAATCTGTTTAAATTCCCTGGCTTGAATCAGGCCGTTCTGCCCGGTGGTGCCGTCCAACACCAGAAGCACCTCTTTGGAGGCGTCCGGCAGTTCCCGCTCCACAATGCGGCTGATTTTATTTAGCTCGTTCATCAGATTCGCCTTATTGTGCAGTCTGCCCGCGGTATCGCACAAAATCACGTCCACATCTCTGGATCTGGCCGCCTGAATGCCGTCAAATACCACAGAGGCCGGATCCGCGCCCTCATGCTGCCGCACAATACCGGCGCCGGAACGCTCCGCCCAGATCTCCAGCTGATCCGCCGCAGCAGCTCGGAAGGTATCTCCCGCCACCAGCAGCACCTTTTTCCCCTGCTTGACAAACTGGGCGGCCAATTTGCCGATGGTAGTGGTCTTTCCCACCCCGTTGACGCCGATGACCAGGATCACAGACGGTTTGGTGTCCAGACGAAGCTCTGTGTCTCCCACGTCCAGCATGTCCACCAATATATCCTTCAGAGCCTGCTTGGCCTCCTCCGGGGTCTTTAGCCGCTGCGCTTTCACCGCGTCCCGCAGCCGCTCCACCGCCTTGCCGGCAGTTTCCACCCCCAGATCCGCCAGGATCAGGCTCTCCTCCAGCTCGTCATAAAACTCGTCCTCAATCTGGCTAAAGCCAGTGAACACGCTGCCCAGGGTTGTAGCCATCGCCTGGCGGGTCTTCTCCAACCCCTTCTTAATTTTATCAAAAAATCCCATTGGAACTCTCCTTTTACTCTATAATACCCAAACTATGCTCCATTTGATTCAGGTCCAGCCGCAACAGCTTGGAAACCCCCTGCTGCTCCATGGTCACGCCGTACAGCACGTCCGCCGCCTCCATGGTGCCCCGGCGGTGTGTGATCACAATAAACTGGGTTTTTTTGCTCAGCCCCCGCATATAGGAGGCATACCGGCCCACATTGCGCTCATCCAACGCCGCGTCAATCTCATCAAGCATACAAAATGGGGTGGGGCGCACCTTTAAAATCGCAAAATACAGCGCGATGGCCACGAACGCCTTTTCCCCGCCGGATAGCAGCGTGATGGTCTTCACCTGCTTTCCAGGGGGCTGCACCCGAATCTCAATGCCGCAGGTCAAAGGTTGCTCCGGATCCTCTAGCAGAAGCTGCCCCCGTCCGCCTTCAAACATTTCTTCAAAGGTCTCCCCAAAATAATGGTTGATCTTTTCAAACTCTGTGACAAAAATTGTGGTCATTTCCTGGGTGATGTCCCGGATGATGCTCTCCAGCTCCCGTTTGGAAACCAGAACATCCTCCCGCTGCTCTGTCAGATAGGCATAGCGTTCGTTGACCCTGGCGTATTCCGCAATGGCGCCCAAATTGGGCGTGCCCAAAGCGCTGATTTTTCGCTTTAGCTCCCCAATCCGGCGGTTGCCCGCCGCCACAGACTCGATCTGACCCTGCTGCTCCGGCGCGGTGCTGGGCGTCAAGCCGTAGGTATCCCAAAGCTTGTCGATGATCTGCCGCTCCTCCATGGCCGTGGTGACCTTTTTCTGCTCCAGCAGCGCACAGGCCCGCTCCATATTCAGCACCTGCTTATTCTTATCCTGGGCCTCCCGCTCGGCCCGGGTTTTGGATGCCTCGGTTTCCATCCGCGCCGCCAAGGCCTGCTCCAATTCTTGCCTGGCGTCCTGGGTCTTCCGGTCATTTTCAGATTTCTTTTGCAAAAGCGCCTGAATCTGTCCTTCCACCCGGCGGGTATCGTCCTGGGTCAGGGCAATCAAAGCAAGCTTCTTCTCCCGGTCCCCGGTCAACGCGGCGCGCAGCTTTTCCGTATCCGCCATATGGGCCTGGGCCGTGGACTGCTCCGCCTCCAGCGCCGCCAGCTTGGTCTTTAACGCCGTCGTCTGGTCTGTAAGCGCCGCCGTCTCCCGGGCCGTCTCGGTCTGACTACCCTCTAAAGCCTGTAGCTGCCGCCGGGTCTGCTCCAGTTGCGCGGTAAAGGCCTGAATCCGCCCCTGCTGGGCGGCAAACCGCTGCTGATCGGCCGTCAGCCGCTGCTCCAGTCCGGTCCGCTCCTGCATGGCGGCGGCCTGCGCCTCCTGAATGGCGTGGAGCAAAACTTCGTGCTGCTTTTGCTCGCCTTGCAGCAGAAGAACCTGGTCCTCCGCCTGCCGTAGCCGCTGCTTAGCCCCTTGCAGCTGGTAAGTCGCCTCCTCTACCATCCGCTGGGCCTCCTGGTGCTGGGCCTGGAGCAGTTGCCGCGTCTGGCGCAACTGCTGCTCCTGGGCCGTCAACCGCTCCAGCTCGTTGGCCCGGGACAAAATGCCCGCGTCTTTATTCAAAGAACCGCCGGTCATAGAACCGCCGGGGTTCATCACTTGGCCATCCAAGGTTACAATCTTAAACCGGTTGTGGTATTTGCCGGCCATGGCAATGGCCGCGTCCAAATCTGTGACAATCACCGTCCGGCCCAGTAGGTTCTCCACCACCTGCCGGTACGCATCGTCACAGTGCACCAACTTGGAGGCAAGCCCCACAAAACCCCGGCAGTTTTCCAATCCCGCCTCCTGCAAGGTCCTGCCCCGCATGGAGGAAAGGGGTAAAAATGTGGCCCGGCCAGCGCCGGTACGTTTTAAATAGGAGATCGCCGCTTTGCCGTCCTGCGCGCTCTGCACCACAATTTGCTGAAGCGCCGCGCCCAAAGCGATCTCAATGGCCACCGTGTATGCGTCCTCCGTGCGGATCAGCCGGGACACCGGGCCGTGAACGTTCCGCAGGACACCCCGCTGGACCTCCTGCATCACCATCCGCACCGATTTCTGATAATTTTCAAACCCACGCTCCATGGCCCGAAATACCTTGGCCCGGGCGGACACCGATTCCAACTGTCCAACGGTCTGGCCCAGCTGCCGGTTTAATTCCTCTGCCCGGTCTGTTCGAGTGTTCAGCCGCATGGTCTGGCCAGAGATTACATTGTTGGCCTCGGCCACCTGGCTTTGCGCCTGTTCCAGCGCCTTTCGGCAGACATCCAGCCTGGACTGGGCCTGGGTCTGGCGGGCAGCACCGGACTTTAAATCCTCCCGCAGTTGTTCCAGCCGCTGCTGGGATTGGGTCATACTCTGCTGGATGCCATGGGCGTCCGCCTCTCGCCCGGCGATGTCCGCCGTCAGGCTGGTTTCCTGCCCCCGCAGCTCTAGAAACTGCTTGGTAATGCCCTGGGCGCTGGCAATTCTGGCGGCAAGCCGCCCCTCCATCTCTTGCAGCTCCCGCCGGTGGGTATCGATTCCCGTTTGAATCTGCTCCAGCCGCTGCTGGGCCTGCTGAATTTGGGCCTCCAAGCCGCCGCTTCGATCCTCCTGGCCCCGCAACTCCTCTTGCAGCCGGGCCACATTGGTATTGTTGTTTTCCACCGTACCCTGAAGCACCGCCACCTGAGCATCCAACTGCTGGTGAGTAGCTTCCAGAGCAGTTACAGTCGTACGGACAGTTTCCAGCTGTGCATCCTGCCGGCGTAGCGTCTCCCCCTGCTCCTCAGACTGGCAGTAGAGCCGGTCCAGATCGTCATGGGCCTGCTGTAAGACAAACGAAGCGGAGGCAAAATCCTCCTGTGCTTTTTTTGCCGCGGCGGACAGCCGCTCCAGGTTGTTCAGCCACACCGCCACCTCGACGCCCCGCAGCTCCTCCTGCAAGGTCAAATATTTCTGCGCCTTCTGGGACTGCTCCTTCAATGGCTCCAACTGAAGCTCCAGCTCCGACACCTTGTCCTCTACCCGAAGCAGATTGTCCTGTGCTGCTGCCAGACGGCGCTCCGTTTCCTCCTTCCGGTGCCGGTATTTGGAGATACCGGCCGCCTCCTCAAAAATCTCCCGCCGGTCCCCGCTTTTCAGCGCCAGAATTTCATCGATCCGGCCTTGACCAATATTGGAATAGCCCTCTCGCCCCAGACCAGTGTCCATGAACAGCTCGTTGATATCCCGCAGCCGGGCGGACTGGCGGTTGATATAATATTCTCCATCGCCGGAACGGTAGTACCGGCGGGTCACCATCACCTCATCTGCGTCATAAGCCAGCGCACGATCCCGGTTGTCCAGGGTCAACGTGGCTTCCGCGAAGCCCACGGCAGACCGCTTCTGGGTGCCGCCAAAGATAATATCCTCCATTTTCGCGCCCCGGAGGGTCCTGGTGCTCTGCTCGCCAAGCACCCACAAAATCGCGTCGGAAATATTGGACTTGCCTGAGCCGTTTGGCCCTACAATGGCGGTGATATCATCGCCAAATCGAATCAGGGTCTTGTCAGGAAAGGACTTAAACCCCTGAAGTTCCAAGGATTTTAGATACACAATGCAACCTCAATCATCATTTTTGTATAAGTAGACACTTTATTATACATAACCTCCCTGGGAATTGCAAGGCCTTTTCCCCGTTCACGGAAAGATTCACTAAAATTGGCTCCCTCTGGTAAGAGGGAGCCAAAAAGCTTAATTATTTCGGAACCGTTCCCCGGTCTACGCTGAGGGTAACCTTCGACACATCAAACAGGTCCGCAAACACCTCTGTGTCGTAGGCCAGCCGGCCGCCGGTCACCAACCGCCGGGTCTGACGGACAAAGCTATCGTCCACCTGCACCCATCCCTGAGAACTGTGATCCTGGCCAATGAAGAAGCGGAATCCGGCATTGTACAGCACGTCAAACTTGTCTCCGGCATACTCGCCGGTATCGCCAATGTCGCTGCCATTGCAGTATACGAGCACATCCACCTGGCCCAGGACCGGCATAATCTCATTGGCCCAAGCCCTGAGGTCCGCCTCAATTTCCTCTGCGGTCATGGTGGCGTAGTTGCCCGTATCATAGGAGTAGCAAGCCAGATCATAGCCGTCCGCCTTTAGCGCTTCCACCACGCTCCGTGCGCCGCTGATCTGCTGCTGGTAAAATTCCTGGCCCTTTTCTCCGGCGGTCTCCGCGTCAATCCGGTAGCCAAAAATACCGTCGTATCCCATAACCGCCAAGGTCGCCTTGGCGCCATGGTAGGAAAAGTCGGGATGCTTCTCCACAAAAGCGTCCAACAGCGGCACCAGATCGTAGGCGCCTGTGCTGACGTCCCCATCCCCGTCCACCATCTCACAGGTGGGCTTTCCATCGCTATCCACCACCATGCGGCTGGCAAACCCGGCCCCATCCTTGTCCGGCAGACCATCCCCGTCTCCATCGACCATATAGGTATAATAGTTGACGCCGGTCTGGGTCAGCACCAACGGCTTCTTCCCCGGTGGCAGCAGAATCTGTCCTGGGGTATAACCCTGCCCCTGGGTGTAGGCCGCCAAATCGTAAACGCTGACCAGCACATAGCCGCCATCATACAGCTGTTGCAAAATCTCGTTGAATTCCGTGGTCGTCACATAGTTTTTATTAAAGGAAGTACCATAGGTACTGTGGGTAAAGGCCCGGCCTGGATCTGCCACCAGCATCTGAAAAGACAGGTTGGGAATGGCATCCATCGCCGTCCAGGCTACCAGTTCACTCTTTTTCTGGGCATAGCTGTCATAGGCCTCTTGCATTCCAACAGCGGCACTTTTTTCCCCAGAAAACCGGTCTAGCACCGCCATGGCCCCGGCATAATCGTAATGAGAGGCCAAAACCTGGGCCTGTTGCATCAGCTGCGCAGCTTCCTCCATTTGCATCACGACCTGATTGTTGCCAGCACCGCTGGGATCCTTGGACGGATCTCCCTGCGCAATCGCCTTTTGCTGCTTGGCCCTCTGGTAGGAACCAATCACAAAGATAATACACAGCACAGCCGCCAGCAACAGGACAAGATAGGGAAGGTAACTCTCTTTAAACACTTGGAGTTTGGTCTTTTTCCGTCTGCCTCGCCGGACAGTCGTATCCGCGGCGGAATTGGGCTGATTCATGCTGATCCCTGCCTTTCATGATTATATTTAGACATATTATAGCGAATTTGATTTCAAATTGCAAGTGTCATACCGGAGAAATCTTTGTCTTTCTCTGTCGAACAGGCCGGAAATGTATTCCTTTCTTCCTGTCTATGATTTTTCTTGCAATTCAGCCGCATATGCGATATAGTTAAAGATAAATAGGAAAAATTGTCGTAGAGAGGTGGCTTTATTATGGAGCTTTTGATTCAACAGCGGGTTTTTTCCTGGACGGATTCCTATGACGTGTACGATGAGTCGCAACAGGCGAAATATTTTGTGAAGGCGGAATTTCTTACCCTAGGTCACCAAATTCATGTGTACGATAAGACTACCGGACGGGAAGTGGGTTCGATTCATCAACATTTCCCCACGTTAATGCCCCAATTTGATATCGTCGCCGGCGGTCAGGTGCTGGGAACGGTACGCAAGCGGTTTTCCCTATTTTACCCCAGCTACGATGTAGACTTTCGAGGCTGGTCCGTCAACGGCAATTTCTTTGGGTGGGACTACCAGGTTATGTCCGGTGAGCGGACTGTTATGACCATTTCCAAAGAGCTACTCTGTTGGGGAGATACCTACACGCTAAAATATACGAATCCCGCCGATGAAATACCCGGTTTGCTTCTGGTGATCGCCATCGACGCCGCCAACTGTAACGGGTAGGAAATGCTCATGTATGAGACAATTTTATTTGATCTGGACGGCACCTTAACCGACCCTGGCCTGGGAATCACCAATTCGGTGCTGTACGCCCTGGAGCAGATGGGCTACTCCCTGCCCCCGCGAGAGGCGCTGTACCGGTTCATTGGTCCGCCGCTGCTGGATTCCTTCCAGCAATTCTATGGGATGACACTAGAACAGGCTACACGGGCAATTGCACTCTACCGCGTGTACTTTGCTCAGACTGGCATTTGGGAAAACGTTGT
Source organism: uncultured Eubacteriales bacterium (assembly GCA_948439445.1). Taxonomy (GTDB): domain Bacteria; phylum Bacillota; class Clostridia; order Oscillospirales; family Oscillospiraceae; genus Faecousia. The sequence continues at coordinate 9,804 of CAOJND010000033.1, forward strand.
GTATCCCGGTATTCCGACCCTGCTGGAGCAGCTTTGCCAGGCGGGCAAACGGCTTTTGGTCGCCACCTCCAAGCCCCAGGTTTTTGCGGAGCAGATTGTGGAGCATTTTGGTTTAAACACCTGGATCTCCGGTGTGGCAGGTGCTACCATGGATGGGGAGCGAACCAAAAAAGGACAGGTCATTCAATATGCCCTTACGAAATATGCCGTCAATCCCGCCAACGCCCTCATGGTGGGGGATCGAAAGCACGATATCATCGGCGCGAAAGAAAACCAGCTAGACGCCATTGGCGTGCTGTTTGGCTATGGCAGCCGGGAGGAACTGACCCTGGCAGGGGCCAGTGCCCTGGCCGAAAGCCCGCAGGCGCTTGGCAACCTTATCTTAACCGAAACAGGAGATTTTTTATGGAAAAAATAACCAGTTTTACCATTGACCACATCCGGCTGCGTCCAGGACTATATGTCTCCCGGAAGGATCGGGTGGGGGAAGAAACCGTCACCACCCTGGATTTACGACTCACCAGCCCAAATGACGAGCCGGTGATGAACACGGCGGAAATCCATGCAATCGAGCATCTGGCCGCCACCTATCTGCGCAACGATCCGGCCTGGAAGGAGCGGGTGCTGTATTTTGGCCCCATGGGCTGCCGCACTGGGTTTTATCTGCTGCTGGTGGGCAACTATAGCTCCCAGGACGCTTTGGCGCTTGTCATCGGCTGCTTCCAGTTCATAAAGGACTACCAAGGAGAGATTCCCGGCGCCAGTCCCAGAGATTGCGGCAATTATCTGGACATGAACCTGGAAATGGCAAAGTATTGGAGCAGACGTTACCTGTCCGTATTGGAAAACGCGGATCAGGCGCGGCTGGTCTATCCAGAGTAAGGAGAAACCATGATAAAATTGGGAATTATTGGGGCCATGGCCGTGGAAGTGGCCACTTTGCGGGAGAATATGACTGATCTGACTGTAACCACCAGAGCAGGGATGGAATTTGCCACCGGCACTCTGGAACAGCTCCCTGTGGTGGTAGCCCTGTGCGGCGTGGGCAAGGTCAACGCCGCCCTGTGCATGCAAATCCTATGCGATTGCTTTGGTGTTACCCATATCGTAAATACCGGCGTGGCCGGCGCCCTGCACACAGGGTTGGACATTGGCGATATTGTGGTCAGTCAGGACGCCATGTATCACGATATGGATGTTTGCGGCCTGGGATACCCTCTGGGAAAGGTGCCGGGATTGGATGTGATTGCCTTTCCGGCAGACGACGCTTTACTGGCCTATGCGTTCCAGGCCAGCGAACAAACGCATCCCGGCCATACCTGGATTGGCCGGGTGGCCAGCGGCGACCAGTTTATATGCAGCAGGGCCAAGAAAGACCAGATCATTCAGTTCACCCACGCTCTGTGTACAGAGATGGAGGGAGCCGCCATTGCCCAGGCCGCTTATCTAAATGGAATCCCCTTCGCCATTCTGCGGGCCATTTCTGACAGGGCGGATGATTCCGCCGAAATGGACTATCCCAGCTTTGAAGCCATTGCCGCTCAGCGCTGCGCCGCCGTATTGCAAGCCATGGCGGCCAGGTTGTGGGAGGATACACAACGCTAACTTCGTATGACCTCAGACGCGTCGAAAAAACAAGCCGCGCCGGCTCTCCTAAAGAACCGGCGCGGCTTGTTTTATGCGGAGGGAAGCTTCTTATGTTTCCCCATCCGCTCAAAGTGATGGATCCAATCGACCTTGCAGAGATAGATCGTAAAGACAATGGAGCTACAGGTCCAGGTCAGCGGATAGGCCCAAGAAACCATGGAAAGCTCATGAATCATCCCAACCGCAACGGTAATGTAGCTCACCCGAAGCACACACCAGAAGCCCAGCATGGTAAACATGGGTACCATTACCTTACCGGCTCCACGCAAAATCCCGGCTACACAGTGGGAAAAGGCCAGCAAAAAGTAGAATAGCGCGATAATTCTAGCATGGCGGACCCCCAGGGCAATGGCATTGCTCGACGCGCCGAACAGCGCAATCAGCTGTGGAGCAAACACCCAGATCAAACTGCCCACCAACTCCGCCAGTACCATGGAACAAACGATGCCAAACCGGACGCCTTTTTTTACCCGATCAAATTTTCTGGCTCCCAAGTTCTGCCCCACGAAGGTGGACAGCGCCTGGACAAAGCAGGTGATGGGCAGGAAAGCAAATCCTTCAATCTTGGAGTAGGAGCCACAGCCAGCCATAGCCGCATCACCAAAGCCATTGATATTGGTCTGTACTACAAGGTTTGCCAGTGCAATCACGGAATTCTGCACCCCGGAGGGTAAACCATATCGAATGATGTCCAGTAGGCTGTCCTTATGAAAACGAATCTCCCGGATGGTCAGCCGGTAGGGCGCATCGGTACGCAGCAATTGAATAAGGCAAAGCAACGCGCTGATTCCCTGAGAGATAGTTGTGGCCAGTGCTGCCGCTCCAACCCCCAGGTGGAAACCGCCTACCAGGATCAGATCCAGCACCACATTGACGCAGGAGGAAATCACCAAATAGTACAGCGGATGCCGGCTATCCCCCACCGCATGGAGAATGCCCACAAAAATGTTGTACATCACAGTAAAAATGGCGCCGCAGAAATAAAACCGGAAATAGGAGGTGGATTGGGGCAGCACATTGGCCGGGGTATTCATCCAGCGTAAAATCGTTGGCGTCAGAAGCACCCCCGCCACTGTCAGCGCTAGACCAGCTACCAAACCAAACGCCACATCCGTATGGATTGCCCGGCGCATGGTTCTGTAATCTCGAGCACCAAAGGTCTTGGCGATTACCACACCGGCTCCCATGGCTACGCCGTTAAAAAAGCCCACCATCATAAAGACCAGGCTTCCGGAGGACGCCACCGCCGCCAGGGCCTCGTCTCCCAAAAATTTGCCCACAATGATAGAATCACAGGTATTGTACAGCTGCTGGAACACATTGCCCAGGAGTACCGGCAGGGCAAACAGCAGCATCTTTCTCCAGATCGTTCCCTCCGTCAAGGTATCTCGATCAGTACGCAATGAAAAAACCTCCCTCGTATGAAGTATGGCACAGCCCTAAAAATGAGAAAGAAAACGCACTCTAATCCATAGGCCCGCAAAATAAGCAGCCCATCGGCCGCAAATAAAAACGCTCCGGTCTTTGCAGACATCGCAGAACGTCGAAAGGACAAAGAGCGCTGTTTTATTACTTCCTCCCCTCAGGCTGCACACAATCAATCGCTAGCCCAAACTTCATCTGATCCACTACATTTAAAAAAGTATTTTCATTCTAGCAGATCCCCCAATTTTTGTCAATGCCACGCCTTTTTCGATTTGTCGGCGGTTATAAAATAAGATTTTTATTCTCCTATGATAAAAAATTCCATTTTCCTGGGAAAGCCTTTACGCCCTCTTGCTTTTTTTTCCAATTTGTGCTACTATGCGGAAAGTATAGGGCCTACCGCCCCAAATATATACGCTCTAACCCCGGAAGATTTTCCGCTGGGATTGCCCAATTTGGAGGAGATCAAATGCCCATCGACAGTAAAAAATTCCGAAGAAAACTTCTAAATATATCCCATACCAAGCTGATCGCTCTGGCATTTCTAACCATTATTCTGGTGGGCGCCATCCTGTTGACCCTGCCTATTGCCTCTCGAAGCGGCGTGTCCTGCGGGTTCCGGCCCGCCCTGTTTACCGCCACCTCCGCCACCTGTGTCACTGGATTGGTACTATACGACACTTGGGTACAGTGGAGCGGTTTTGGGCAGGTGGTGATTCTTTCGCTGATCGAGCTGGGCGGCCTTGGCTTCATGTCCGCCGCCTCTTTAATCATCTTCCTACTGCGCCGGAAAGTGGGAATGCGGCAGCGCATGGTCATCGCCCAAGCTTTTAGTCTGACAGACCTAAACGGCGTAGTACGACTTCAAAGACTGGTTTTGGTGGGTAGCCTCACGATTGAATTTTTGGGTGCTGTAATTCTGACCCTGCGCTTCTGGCCGCAATATGGCCTACTCCGAGCTTTACACTGGGGTATTTTTCACTCCGTTTCCGCGTTTTGCAACGCCGGATTCGATGTGCTTGGCTCTATTCGCCCTGGTGGCAGCTTAGCGCCTTTTGCCACGGACCCTGTGGTCTGTGGCACCATTATGGCACTGATTGTAGTGGGTGGGCTGGGTTTTTTTGTCTGGCAGGAAATTTGGCAGAAGAAAAGCTTTCGAAAGCTTGGGGTCTACTCCCGTCTGGTCCTGATCTCAACTGTGGTTTTGATTGTGGGTGGAGCTGTGGGATTTTGCCTGCTGGAATGGAACAATTCCGAGACCATCGGGGCTATGACCACACCTCAGAAACTGCTGGTCAGCACATTCCAATCTGTCACCACAAGAACCGCCGGCTTTGCCAGCGTGGACCAGGCCAAACTCACCGAAGGTGGGAAGGGACTGACCATGTTTTTGATGCTGATCGGCGGCTCCTCCGGCTCCACTGCCGGTGGCTTAAAAACCGTTACCTTTGTGGTTTTGCTGTTGTTTTTGTGGGTCAAGGCCACTGGACGGCAAAGTGTCAGTATTTTCCATCGTACCATCCCTTCCAATCAAGTGCTAGATGCTATGACCTTGGCGGGAATTATGTTGGTACTGGCTGTCTTTGGCGGGATTTTTATCAGCGCCACCTCGCCTGTCAGCTTGACGGACGGTTTATATGAATCCATCTCCGCCTTGGCGACTGTAGGACTTACTGCTGGTTCCACCGTAAAACTCAGTATTCCTGCCCAATTCCTTATGATAATCTACATGTACTTCGGCCGCGTGGGTATTCTGACCCTGAGTTTAGGATTCCTGACAGGAAATCCGGCAAACGAGCGGTTCCGCTACGCCAATACCAACCTTTTGATCGGATAAGGAGAG
>CAOJND010000034.1 GCA_948439445.1 uncultured Eubacteriales bacterium
TATGGAGCAAATTGCAGATTTTTTCTCATAAAAAAGCAGGCGGTTTCCCAGTTTTTTGGGAAACCGCCTGAAATTTTGCTTATTTTGGAATTGCTCCGCTGCTGTTTGCCTCTCGGAAGGTGAAGGTGTAGGCTACATAATTTTCTTTCGGTTCCTGGGTCAATGTCAGCTCTGTCAGATAAGCGGAGATGGTGCCCCAGGTGGGATGGATCAGCTGTCCTGGGGTGGTCTGCTGTGCCAGCGCAGCCAGGGCTGTAAAATTGGTGTAGGCGTTGCTGCCTACAAACGCGCCGCTACCAGAGATGGTCCGTTTCAATGGCCCCATGCTGGAAAAGGCCACCGATTTATCCTCCAGAGTGACATATACCGGCTCACGCAGGCAATAGATGGAAAAGCGCTCCGGATTTTCCGGCCAAGTAAAGGTTTTGAATTTCAGTTTATTCAAGTACCGTCACACTCCGTTCCTGGGCAATGGCCCGCCGGGTCTGCCGCAGTCCGGCGGTGGTATCCTCCCGGCGGATACTGATCCAGTGGCAATTGCTGTACTGCTCTCGAAGCTGCCCTCGGAAGATCTTCAGGGTAAATGGCTCGCTAGTGGAGCTGACGCCATTGTTTCCCAAGGGGAAATTTTCCACCAGCGTAATGTGCCATTTGCCCGAATCCACCAGGGTAGCTACCGGTTCTGTTTGCCCCATGGCGCCGATGGGCGTGCGAAGTGTCTCCTGCTCCGCTGTAAATTCGGTGGCCCAGCCCAAGGTCAGGCCACCGATTTCTGCGGTAAAGCCGCTCACGGGTTCTGGCTCCGGCGCTTCTGTCCAGGTGGCGAGAATCCGAACAAAGAAGTAGTTTCCCCAGTTGTCATATTGGCAGGCCTCTTGTACGCAGCAGGCTCCATGTTGGGACAGCAGGAGTGTAATCTGGACGGCGATCTCCTCACTGGTATTGCCGCCCTGGCCAGTGGGACTGCAAACCACCACGGCGATGGTTCGGCTTTTGGCGGCGCTATCCAGCTTGTGGATGCTGACGGTGATAGCCGGCCACTGAATTCTGGGCATTCTGGCGCCTGGATAGCCTTTACCTACTCGATAGCCGGCTTCCTGAAGCCAATTGATGACCTGGCTTAGCTCTGGTTGCCCCATTGATCCTCGTCCCCTTCCTCCATGCAGAGGCCCCAATGATAGACAGGGCCGTTTTGATCCTGAATGATCTCACATCGCTGAATTCGATACCGCTTGCTTCGTACCAGCAGAATATCCCCCAGATCTGCCGCTGGTTCCACCGGGCCGATGTAGGTGAACTGTCCTCTGGGGGTGATCCCCAAAGGGCTTAATTCTAAATGCATATTTTGCCAGGTTTTGGATCTGGCGGGCTGGAAAAAGGCCCGGAAGGTATATTGCAAATCGTTGTGGAGCAATGTCACCTGCTGCCCATAGCAGTTCAGAATTTTCTCCATCATTCTGCGCACGGTCACACCTCCCGAAAGGAAAACCGGTCTTTTAGATACGGCGCAATCATCAGCTCCGCCTGACTGCGAAGGCAGTTGGAAGCAGCGTCATGATTCTGCCGCCGCAGTGTCACGTCGCCGGCCTTCATTTCCTGGAACCCATCCCGTTCTCCGGCGCCCGCCATGGAGGCAAGGGCCAACAGGCTGGCAGCAGCGATAAAATCTGCCTTGCAGTCCTCCGGCGTCAAACCGTCTCTTAGTCGAACGGCCAAAGCGGAGGCGGTTCCCCGACACAACAGCCGTAGAAGCGCTTCCTGTTCTGCTTCTAAGCCTCCCGCCAACAGTGCCGCCTGGGCGAAAATTTGATCCGCCAGCGTCATATCTGTAGCACCTTCACCGCACCGTCACAGATTTTTCCAAAGCCGGAGATGACAGTAATCGCCGCCCGCTCCAGCTGACGGTCGATCAGTTTGTCGTATTCTACCAGCACATCCCCGGCTCGCACCAGCTCCAGCGCGTACCGATTGTCCATGCCGATGATGATATCGTCGTCCACAGCGCTTGTCCGGTGGAGCTGGGCGCCCAGAGGGGAGGCCAGCTTACCGGTGCCCTGGAAGTTCAACCCGGTCAGCGGGTTTTGCAGTTCCTTGATTTTCAGCAGCTGGGTCATGGTGGAACTGTTGCACAGGAAGCAATTCAGGGTGTATGGATCAAACTCGCCCCAGAATTCCACCAGCTGATTGTACTGCAAGGTGCCGCTGGTGCCGGAGATGGGACTGGTGCCCACTTTCAGCGTTGGCGCAGCATTGTTATTGCCATCGCCATTTACCAGCACCTGTACCGCATCGGCAATCTGCATTTTCTGAATATAAGCACCGATCTGGCGAAGCATCACGGAAAACAGATCCAGCTTTTGGAATCTCACCGCCTCGTAACTGGCCACTAGCATACGGCCTCGTTTATTCAGGTGCAGCAGATGCTCTCTGGTCTGCACATTGGTGGCGGGGATCTGGGTGCCCTCGGCCACGTTGCGCAGCGCCTTGTCCTCCTCTGTGGCGGTGGAGTAGATGGAACGGTAGTCCATACTGTCGATGACCGTGGTTGTGGCGGTGATTTCGGGCAGAATGTTGCTTTCCTCCATACCCTGCCGGACGGTACGGGCGATGTACTCCGGGAACAGCACTGCCGAGTCCATGGTGCGGAAAAATTTTTCCACATGAGAGGAGCCCGCACCCTTGGCCTTAATGCCAAAACGCTTTAACTGCCGCTGGAAAGCGTCGGTGCCTTCCAGTGCAGTGCCTCGGTAGTTTTCGCTGGGATCCAGGGTTTCCAGAACCTGGGTAAAGTTTTTGCCGGACTGCCGGTACATGCCCTTTTCCAACTTTAGATTTTCGTAACTCATAAAGGTCCTCCTTATAGCTCAAACGTGACAGTTGTAGCTGTCTTGTTCACATGCACCACCAGGTAGGTTTGTCCATTGGTAGCGTCTACTTTCACGCCGCCGGTGCCGTCGGCGCTCAGGGCGGTGAAACCGACAGTGGGTGCGGTTCCGGTGTATGGCAGGGTGACGAAGCCATGGAGCTGCACCCCCACATAGCCACCTTTTACCTCCTCCACAACACCCAGGAACTTGCCGCTGGCGGCGCAGTTGGATACGGTTTCTGCGGCGTCCAGCTTACAGGGAAATCCCACCGTGCAGGTTCCTGCGGGGAAGGTTACACTCCGGTGACCGATCCCGTCGAATGAAATGCTCATTTTGTTTCCTCCTTCATAGATATATGGTTACCGGCGCTTGCCAGAAAACCCAAATTAAATCAGAAAGCCGCTATCCAGCTCTTTTTGGGATTTTTGCCCTGTGGGCAACTGAGGCTTTCCGGGAAATTGTTTGTCCCAGCGCTGTTCCAAAGCTTTTTTTAGCGCCAGAAGATCCTGTGACCCCAGCTTTTGGGCAGCTGCCCGCAGGGCAGGCTCCGGCATACCCAACTCCAAGCTTAGGCATAGCCGTACTACATGGTTTTCCAGTTCTTTGGCATATGCCTGTCCCAGGCGGGCCTGCTCCTGGAGCTGCCGCAGCTCTGCCTGTGCACCAAATTGCTCCGCCAACTCTTTTAGACAAGGTTCACGTCGCATGCCTTTTAAGACGCCGGCCTCCCGCTGGGCCGGGACTGCCACAAAAGAGAACTCATAGGCGTCCAACGGATCCTGCAAAATGGCGTAGCAGGTCTGTCCATCGTAGATCTGCCCTTTTTGGTGCCCACAGGTGCCGTATTCGCCGCCACAGATGGAGCAGACCTGCTTTCCCATAGCGCAGCCGATGGAGACTTCTTTTTTAATGCCGGCTTCAATGTCAGCGATGATCTGATCCGCCTCGCCACCCCGGCGAATATACGCCCAGGCCTTGAGAAAACTGCAATTGGCGTCTCGCACCACTTGCGTGTCAAAGATTCGGGCCACCTGGCCCTGGCTAACCCATTTGTGATCCACAATGCCGGTTTTTCCCACAAACATCCGGGCCAGCTCTGGCAACGCCGCCGAATCAAACCGTTCGTAATCTCGATCCACTTGATCGTCGCATAGCCGCAGGGAGAAGACATAGACTTGCTCTGCGGTGAGTGTTCCCTTGGCCATGGTGTTAATCCGTTCCAATTGGGCCTGGGTAGGCGCGCCGCTGGTTTGGGCGGTGGCCTCTTTTTTAATTTCCATTATGGTTCCTCCTTCAGATTTTCTCGGATTTGAGCGGCTCTGGCCAGATATAGTTGCGCTTGCGACTCTTGGGTGATATCCTGTAGGCTGATATCGTTCCACTGTATTGTTACGCGATTATCCAGCCCCTCCAGGGCCAAAAAAGTCCGGCAGATTTTTATCAAAATGGGTTCCACAGTACGGCGCAGTGCCCAAAGTTCGCTGGTTAAAAGATCCACCTGCTGGGCGCTCATCCGTTCCGTGGTGCTCCAGCTCAGCCCCAAAAGAAAGGGAGGCAGGCCGGTTTTGGCGATTAACTGCTCCAAAATTTGACGCACTGGCACTTGGGAGTCTAAAATCGGGGACTCTCCGCCGATCACTTTGATCTGCACATCCCCCACGGCTATAAAATCCCGCACCTGTCCCTGCTTTCCATCCTCCATGGCCTGTGCCCAGGCGTTGGCGATCTGGTTGCTCCGCTCCTGGGCAGTTGCTGGGTCTAGATCCTCTGCTGCCTTGCAGATCACGCTGTAGCGCACATTTCCGGCCCGCTCCCAATTGATTCCGATGGTCTGGTAGATTTTCAGAAGAATATCTGCCAAAAAGGGCATACCCCGGAATAGACTTACCCCATAGGGGCGGGCGGGTTCCGGATGCAAGGTGGTAAACAGCAGCAGATTTTGATAGGGTAAAGGCCGCATGCTGCCGTTTTCATCAGGTCCCCATAGAACGGCTTCCAGGGCGGTTTTTCCCTGGTGGATCTCCAGCGCCGTTACATCACCCCAACAGACTGCCCGTACCCGGTCGTTGGAGACTACCAACTCGCCCACCGCTCGGCCGTAGGTTAACAGACTGTCCAGATAGCCGGACAAAAAAATATCTACTCCAGCCTGCCCGTGGCCACAAGGGACCTGCCGCAGAAAGTCCTCCAGCTGGTTTTGGGCCTGTTGGTTTCTGCACTCCACCGTAAAACCTCCGGTGAGCCGAACCAGTTTCTCTACGGCGGCGTCCAGCACGGGAATGGCCTCCCGCAGCTCCCGGTAGATCCGTTCCTCTCCGGTCCCCAAAGGGACAAATCCACCTAGATTTCCAAATGGATGAACGCTGGCTTCCCGTAGCTGGCACTGGGCGGCTGCGGGAAGGGGATTCGGTTTTTTTCGCTTCCAAATTCGCATGATATTTCCTCCATTTCCGCCGCAAGCGCGGCAATTTATTCCGACTGTTTTCGACGGGAAACGGTGCAGGCAGAAAATCCGCCGCTTCGCTTACCTAAAACCGTGGCCACAAAGTAGCGCATATCGTCCATGGCGTGATCGTGTTCCTTTTTGACCCGGTCTTTTTTGCCGTCGGAGAGATCCCAAACGTATTCGTCCATCTCTCTGAGGCAGTCGGCGCAGCCCTGGCAGATCACAATTTTCCCGGATTTTAAGCAGTCGGAGGTCTGTCGGATGCCGCTGAGCACGTCATTGTCCGCCTTTTTCACCCGCCATCCCTTTCTGCGCAGGGTTTCGATGAAACTGGCGGCGGAGGGGTCGACGATCACGGCGGCAATTTCCCGTTGCCCTACCAGCCGTGCCAGGGCGGCGGCGTATTCCTCGTCGGTCATCTGCCGCATTTTGGCGCGGGAGTCGAAATAGAATTCCTTTACCCGATACCAGACTCCGGTTTTCAATCCCCAAAGGCCCATGGAGGTGGGATTTACCGTGCCATAGTCGCAGGAAACGTACCATTTTTCAAAAGGCCCTTGGGGGACCGGTTGTACCATATCCGGTTCGAAGAAGTCATACACCCGTCCCTCCGCCTGGGCCCATTCTCCTAAAATGAATCGCCGGTAGAATACGCCGGTGTATAGCCGCTGATATCTGGCTCGGATCTCCGGTGTCAGGGAGGGGTTGTCCTCCATGGTAAAGTGCAGCCGCAGGCAATTTCTGCTTGCCGCCTCCAGGATCCAGGACTTATAAAACCAGTGGCTGGGACCAGCGGGGTTACAGTTAAACCAGAGCCGGCTACCGGCCACAGAGCAGCGGGCGCAGGCCTGCTCCACAAAGCTCTGGGGCATCAGGGCTACCTCGTCCAGGAGGATTCCGGCGAAGGTGATGCCTTGAATCAGGCTGGCGGAGCTTTCATCCCGTCCGCCGAAGATGTAGAATGAGTTGCGTCTGCCGCCGAATTCCACTATGACCAGGTTTTCCGTCCGTTTTTCTCGAAATTTAGCGCCCAGACCTTGCAGTCTTGGCAGAATTTCCGACAGTACGTTCCGCCGTAGAGAGGCGATGGTTTTTCCGCATACGCCAAACCGCTGTCCGTGGAAGCTGGCCATAGCCCAGAGGAAAAATCCCAGTCCCATAGACATGGTTTTACCGGAGCGGACGGCGCCATCGCAGACAATGGCCTCCATGGAGGCGTATGGATTTCCAGGGATCCACCAGGTCATTGCGGTCCGCTGCTTTTGGGAAAAAACGGCGTACTTCATGGGGTGGCTTCCCCACTGCTTTGCAAGGCATTGAGAAAAGACTCAGCCTCACTGCCGCCGCCGGCGGCGGCCTGAGACAGCATTTCCAGTGCCCGAAGCCGGTCGATGAGTTTGATTTCCACCAACCCCTTGTCGCTGCGCTTGATTTCTCCCAATAGGCTCAGATCCAAAGCTTCCAAATCTATCCCGGCTTCCAGGGCCAACCGGACGCAGTCGTTGGGCTTGCCGAAGGCCAGCTCTGCCAAACGCCTGGTCACGTCCTCCCGCTGAATCTGTCCGGCTTGGATCCGCCGGTTCAGGGCCTCCTGTTGGATCAGGGCTTCGTTTTTTCGTCCCATAGTAACCTCCCCTTCATCCCTAGGACACAGTCGGCCGATTGTTGCCGTCCATCGTGCAACCACCGAAAAAATCATCCCCCTGGGGGGCTTGTGCTTCGAAAAACAAAGCTTTATAATATCAATAAATTGTGATGAAGGAGTGTTTTGTTTGTTTGTTACCCCTGTTATGATGCACATGGCGGACGCGCTGCTGTCTCCCGGCGTAGGTCTATCCATGATTTTGGTGTCTTTGTTTGCGCTGGGCTACAGCGTATATCGGATTCGGAAAGACCATACTTTGACAGAGCAGAAGATCCCCGTCATGGCGGTTATGGCGGCCTTTGTCTTTGCGGCCCAGATGATCAATTTTACCATTCCCGGTACTGGCTCTTCCGGGCATCTATGCGGCGGAATGATTTTGGCGGCGGTGTTGGGCCAGTATCCGGCGGTGTTGTCTCTGTCGGCGGTGCTGCTGATTCAGTGCCTGTTTTTTGCCGACGGCGGGCTGCTGGCCATTGGCTGTAATGTGTTTAATATGGGCCTGTGCGCCATTTTGGTTGCCTATCCGCTGATCTATAAGCCGATTATGAAGCGGGGCTTCAGCAACGCCCGGGCGTTTGTGGCCTCGATTCTGGCCTGCGAGGTTGGGTTGCAGCTGGGCGCCTTTTGTGTGGTATTGCAGACGCTTCTTTCCGGGATCACCGCTCTGCCCTTTGGCGCTTTTGTGGCGCTGATGCAGCCCATTCATCTGGCCATCGGTCTGGTGGAGGGCGTCATTACCGCGTTGGTGGTCATTTTCATCCATAATACCCGGCCGGAATTGCTGGATACGGCACTGGAGAACAAGTCGCCTACCGTATCGGCAAAGCGGGTGGTGGTCATTTTGGCCGCTGCTGTGGTTGTGATTGGCGGCGGGCTGTCTTTGCTGGCCTCCTCCAATCCCGATGGTCTGGAATGGTCCATTGCAGGAGTTACGGGAGACACAGAGCTAGAGGCGCAGTATCCTGCCGCAGAGGCTGCCGGTTCCGTTGTGAATTCCACGGCGGTTTTACCGGACTATGCCTTTGCCAGCGACGCGGAGAATCCGCTGGGCACCACAGTTTCCGGCCTGGTGGGCAGCGCGTTTTGTGTTGTGTTGGCCGGTGGTGCGGCCTGGGTCATTTCTCTGACCAAGAAAAAATCCAAAGCCCATTGATCTAAAATTTTGGAAGAAAGTATTCAACAAAATGACCCGCCGGACTGTTTTAGCCCGGCGGGTCACAGCGCTGTTGTTCGTAGAAAACGAGGAGGTTGCCTATGGCGGATATGCGGGGGAAAATACAGCAGCTCTATGCATTAGAGCAGCTGGCGGCGGGGGATACCCCCATCCACCGGCTTCATCCTGGGGCCAAGCTGCTGGTCACCTTTGTCTATCTTGTGACCGTGGTATCCTTTGATCGGTTTCAACTGGGGCGGCTGCTTCCTTACTTGATCTATCCAGTTTTGCTCATGAGCTTATCCGGCGCCCCATGGGGCCTGGTCATGAGGCGCGTGGCCCTGGCGTTGCCTTTTGTGGTATTGGCGGGGCTATCCAACCTGTTGTTTGACCGGGCGCCGGTGCTGGTCATGGGGAGCCTGACGGTGACAGCCGGGGTGCTCTCCTGCGCAAGCGTGCTGGTGCGGACCTTTTTGACGGTGTTGGCGCTGACGCTTCTGATGGCGGTGACGCCGCTGCTGGAGCTGACCATGGCGTTGCGTCGGATTCATATCCCGGAGCAACTGATTACCCTGCTTGAGATGACCTACCGTTACATCGGCGCACTGCTGGAGGAGGCCTTTTCCATGTCCACTGCCTATCATCTGCGCCACCGGCAGACCAAGGGCTTGGAGCTGCGGCATATGGGTAGCTTTGTGGGGAACCTGCTGCTGCGCAGCTTTGACAGGGCGGGACGGATCTACAGTGCCATGAAGTGCCGTGGGTATGGAAGGCCATACCGGCAGCCCACGCCGCGGCCCTGGCGATGGACGGATGTTGTGTTTACCATATTAGCCTGCGGACTGTGCTTGCTGTTCCGGTTTGTGGATGTGGGCTTGGTGGTGGGCCGTGTGATAGGAGGATTGGCGGTATGCTAGAAGTAACCCATCTCAAACAGGTATATCCGGATGGCACCTGTGCCATATCGGATCTGTCCTTCCGACTGGAGCCGGGGCAGCGGGTGGCCCTGGTGGGGGCAAACGGGGCTGGGAAAACGTCTCTGCTCCTATCTTTGATGGGGGTGCTGCCACTGGCGCAGGGCCAGGTGCGAGTAGGAGATACGACGTTATCCCGGCAGACAGTGGACGAGATCCGCAGCTGGATGGGTCTGGTGTTTCAAGCGCCGGACGATCAGTTGTTTATGCCGGTGGTGCGGGAGGACGTGGCGTTTGGCCCACGGAATTTTGGAAAATCCCCGGCGGAGACCAACGAAATTGTGGATCAAGTTCTGGCACAGCTGGGGATTTCCCATCTGGCGGATAAATCCACCACCAAGCTGTCCGGCGGCGAGAAGCGAATGGTTTCCATTGCCACCGTGCTGGCCATGGAGCCACAGGTTCTATTGTTTGACGAGCCGACTGCTTTTTTGGATCCCAAGGCCCGGCGTAAATTGATTCACCTGCTCCGGAAACTGTCCCAGACCCAGCTGATCGCCACCCATGATTTACCCTTTGCCTGCGAGTGCTGTGACCGGGTGCTAATATTATCCCATGGGAGCTTGGTGGCGGACGGGGATCCCCGGACGCTGCTCTATGACCAGGATCAAATGGATGCCTGGGGAATTGAAGCCATTGGATACGCCGAGTTTTAAAAAATGATAACCCGTGCCGGGGCAAATTCCCGGCACGGGTTTTGTGTAGCATGTCTATTTTTTTGCGCCGCTGACAATATTGTAGTAGGCCCTGGCGGTGATTTTGTACACGGCGGCGTAAAACACGCCAAATACGAGAAAGACGCCCACAGTTGTCAGGATCGTCAGTGTTTTGTTAAACATATTAAGCGCCTGCAACAGCTGCCACACCAGGGGAAAGGCAAAACATAGATGCAGCCCGGCGGTGATCAAGGGGGCGAAGAATACGGTTAGCACCTGAGAATTGATGCTTTTGCGAATATCCCGCTTGGTCATGCCTACCTTCTGCATGATTTCAAACCGGGACTGATCCTCATAGCCCTCTGAAAGCTGCTTGTAGTAGATGATCAAAACAGCGGCGAAGAGAAATACGATGCTGAGTAAAATGCCAAGGAAGAACAGTCCGCCGTATAACTCATAAAAACTGCTTCGTATTTCCGTTCGGTTTTCGTTGTCATAGGAAAATGCCTGTCCTGTGCTGGAGAGCCTGTGGTTCATGGCGTCTACTTGTTCATTCAGTACCTGGACCTTCAACTCATCTGGGGCATCCAAATTGTAGCCATAATACCATGTGTAGTTCATCATACGATCCCCATTGAAATCGGCCAAAGTGTCCAAAGGCGTGAGAGCTTCATAGTCGGGAACCACCACCAAAACGGACGGAAAAATAGAGGCGGCAGCCTCTCCGATTTCGGAAAGGAAGTCTACCTGTTGTGTTACCGCCAGGTGCAGTTCCCGAATGGATAGGGTGTCCTGGTCATACTTACACCGTAGTGTACCCACAGCGGCTTCTCCCGGTCCCAGAGACACATTGGCGTTTGCGACCCGGTTGTACTCGTTTTGGGATAGGAAATATAGCTGATAGACGCTGTTGAATACGGTGGGAGAAGCAAAGTTGACGCTTTTGGGATCTGGCTCAAACTGATCCTTTTCCCGCAGAGCCGTGATTTCGCCGTAGGTGTACTCGGTTACACACTGGGGAGCCAGGCTATAAGCGTCGAAAACCGCCTCATAATCCTGCCGCAGCTGGGGGATTAGCTCGCTATCTTCGTTGGCCAATTGGCTCACGGAAATTTCATTGTCAAATGGACACCGGGACCTGGCGGTATCTTCCACCCCGATGTACAAGGTGGAGGTGGAGGAGAGCATGACCAGAACCATGGTGCTGAGGATGCAGATAGAGGCGAGCCCCGCGCCGTTGCGCTTCATCCGAAAAGCCATAGAGGAAACAGAGATAAAGTGGTGTTTCTGATAGTAATAACCCTTATTTTTTTGCAAGACCTTGCACATTGCCACCGATCCGGCGGAAAACAGCATATACGTTGCCGCGATGACCATGAGCACAGCGATAAAAAAGGTTCCAAGTGCGGTGATCGGGTTTTGAATCGACACAGCCATGTAGTATGCTGCGCCTAGGATACCGGCGCCCAGTACTGCCAGGAACCAATTGGCTTTGGGCGGTTTTTCTCCCATGTGTTCGTTTTTCATCAGCTCCAGGGGTCTGGATTTGCGAACCTGCCACAAAGATTTGAACAGCAAAAACAGGAAAATTACCGCGAACATTTCCACAGTAAACACCAGTGCTTCCCAAGAGACGGTGAACTGGTAATCCACCTGCAACCGTAGGAAATTCAGTAAAATCAGTTCCGCGAACTTGGACATGGCGATGCCCAGCAGCACGCCGCCGCCTAGGCCGATGACCCCGATCATCAAAGATTCCCAGATGATAATACGGCCGATTCCCCGCTTGTCCATACCCAGGACATTGTACAGGCCGAATTCCTTATGCCGGCGAAGAAGCAGAAAGGAGTTGGTGTAGGTCAGGAAGATTAGCGCGAAAAAGGCGATGACAAATTTACCGATTCCCAGGATGGATTCGATGGTGGCGCCGCCGCGCATGGTTTGGAGCATGGGGGAGTAGCTCAGGGAGTGGATGATGTAGAACATAGCGACCATGCCGATGCAGGTGAGAATATACGGTAGATATAGCCGCCGGTTCTTTTTGATCCCTGTTACCGCCAGCTTGGGATACAGATTCCAGCTTTTCATTGTACATTCCCCCCGGACAGGAGCATGGTTAGGGTATCCGAAATCTTTTGATATAGCTGTTCGCTGGTACTGTTGCCCCGGTAGATCTGGTGGAACACCTCGCCGTCCTTGATAAACAGAACCCGGCTGGCATGGCTGGCGGCTTTTACCGAATGGGTGACCATAAGGATGGCTTGGCCGCCCTTATTGATTCTACCGAATAGCCGCAGTAGCTCATCGGTGGCTTTGGAATCCAATGCGCCGGTTGGCTCGTCGGCCAGGATGATTTTGGGTTTGGTGATCAGCGCGCGGCACACAGCGGCCCGCTGCTTCTGTCCGCCGGACACCTCGTATGGGTACTTTCGCAGTAGCCCGGAGATGCCCAACTCCTCGGCAATGGGGGCCAAACGGTCGTGCATTTCGCTGTGCGATTTTCCTGCCAGAACCAGGGGCAGATAGATATTATCCTCTAGCGTAAAGGTATCCAGCAGATTGAATTCCTGAAAAACAAAGCCCAGATTATCTCTGCGGAAGGCAGACACTTCGGATTCTCTGACTTTGGCGAAGTCTTTGCCATCCAGCACCACGGAGCCTGCGGTGGCTTTGTCCAGGGCTGCCAGAATGTTTAATAGGGTTGTTTTGCCGGAGCCGGACTCTCCCATAATGGCAATATATTCCCCTCGCTCCACAGAGAAGTTCACATCGTGAAGCGCTTCCACCTGATTCCCGCCAAAGCGGGTGGCGTAAATTTTTTTCAAGTGTGTGACGGTCAGTAAACTCATAGAAAAACCTCCTTTAACTTTCTGCCCACATTCTACCACGAAGGTCCGGCCTCTCTCCATGGGATCTTCTAACAGATTGAAGGTCAAATCTAACGCTTTCGTCACAGTCTATTATTCGTATTGGTAATTTTCCTGGGAGAGATCGATTTTGATAACAGTGCCCTTACCCAGCGTGGACTGTGCTGTGATTCCATGCTCTAAATTACGGCAGATGCGCTGGCATAGGTATAATCCCAGGCCGCTTGCCCTTCGGTTGATTCTGCCATTGTATCCGGTGTAGCCTTTTTCAAAAATTCTGGGCAGATCCTCCGGAGCGATTCCAACGCCGGTGTCTTCAATACACAGCGTAGCGGGCGGCTCCATATAGATGGAGATAGACCCGGCAGCGGTGTATTTCAGGGCGTTGGACAGCACTTGCTCCAGCACAAAGGAGAACCACTTTTCATCTGTTACCACGGTTTTTCCCGTTTCTGTGTATTCCAGCCGGATTCCTTTTCCGATAAACTGTCTGGCGAACTTACGTAGACTGTTTTTCAGAATTGAATCGATGGCATATTCCTTAAACAAATAGTCCGTGGATTCTGAATCCAGCCGCAGATAGGTCAGCACCATCTGCACATACTGTTCGATGCGGAATAAGTCTTCCCCGACCTTTCGGGACAGAGGGCTGTCCTCGTTTTGTAAATTTAAGCGCATAGAGGCAATTGGAGTTTTGATCTGGTGAACCCAGGTGGTGTAGTAGTCGATCATATCGGACATTTTCCGTTGGGTAATTTCCGCTGCGGTAGATTCGCGCCCAGATAGAAGCGCCAAAATGGCCTGGTAATCCAGATCGTCTTGGGTTTGGTAGCGCTGGAGCAGTTGACACAGATTGTCCGGCAGAGCTTGCAGTGCCTCTAAGTCCTGATGCTTCTTCACCCTTTGATATAGACCAGCGCCCAAAAATGCCGCAGCCAGGATGGCGCATAGGGCCGCCGGATAGTAAATGGCGCCCAGTGGTACGCCGTACAGAGCAAAAGCTGCTCCAAAAATCAAAACCCACAGGAAAAGATATAGAAAAACGCCCCGTTTTTCCCGGAGTAGAGAAACAAAAAGCTGCATATCCTCACCCCTTTAGGAAATTTCGTAGCCCATGCCGAATTTTGTCTCAATAAAATCGGACAATCCGGCGGCCGCCAGCTTTTTCCGCAGCCGGCCCACATTCACTGTCAGGGCGTTTTCATCCACAAATGCATCGGTCTGCCACAGAGCTTCCATTAGTTTCTCCCGGCTGACCACTTTGCCCTTGCTTTTCATTAGCACCAGTAGGATCCGGTATTCGTTTTTGGAAAGGGGAATTTGCTTGCCGTCGTAGACGAAGGTGCCGTCGTCGGTTTTTAACATCGCGCCCCGATGCTCCAAAATTGGGACGCTTCCGGCAAAATGATAGGTGCGGCGCAGTAACGCCTGCACTTTTGCGATCATCACGTTGGCGTCAAATGGTTTTGCAATGAAATCATCCCCGCCCATATTCATCGCCATGACAATGTTCAGGTTGTCGGCGGCGGAGGAGATAAAGATAATGGGCACCTGGGATACCTTCCGAATCTCCTCGCACCAGTAATATCCGTTCATGAATGGCAGCGCGATATCTAAAAGAATTAGATGGGGATTGTAGGCGGCGAATTCTGCTGTGATGGTCCGGAAGTCCG
>CAOJND010000035.1 GCA_948439445.1 uncultured Eubacteriales bacterium
ATGCCGGAGCACTCGATGTGCCAGCCGGGGTAGCCCACGCCCCAGGGGGAGTCCCACTTCAGGGCCTGATCCTCAAACTTGGACTTGGTAAACCACAGCACAAAATCATTTTTGCTGCGTTTATTGGGATCCTCCTCCACGCCCTCCCGGACGCCCACCGCCAGATCCTTCTCATTGTGATCGTTGAACACATAGTATTGTTCCAGCTTGGAGGTGTCAAAGTACACATTCCCGCCGGCTACATAGGCGTATCCCTTGTCCAGCAGGCCGGAAATAAGCTGAATAAACGCATCGATGCATCCGGTGGCGGGCTGCACCACCTCGGGGCGCTTGATGTGGAGCTTTTCACAGTCGGCAAAAAAAGCGTCGGTATAGAATTGGGCAATGTCCATCACGGTTTTATGCTCTCGCCGGGCGCCTTTGAGCATTTTATCCTCGCCGGTGTCAGCGTCGGAGGCCAAATGGCCCACATCCGTCACATTCATAACACGCTTCACCGGATAACCCAAATACCGAAGGGCCTTTTCCAGCACGTCCTCCATAATATAGGTACGCAAATTGCCGATGTGGGCATAGTGATAGACCGTGGGGCCGCAGGTATACATCTTGACCAGATCGGGGGAATTGGGCTGAAACAGCTCCTTTTTTCGAGATAAGGAATTATACAGATACATCTTCGTCTCCTCCAATTACAATCACTGGCTCCGGGAAACAAAATCGCCCCCTGTACCGGCACTGGGCACAAGAGGCGCTCCTGGATCGCGGCTCCACACTTTTTCACTCCGGCTGTATGAACCAGCGCTAAAAAACCATGCTCATTGTAGCATTCTCCACCTGTCTTTGTCAAGGGTTCCAGGGAGAAATGTGGCCCCCCCCCGCTTGACAATGGGTTTTGGAGATGCTATAGTGAACATAAGTCGAAGAAAGGAAAAAGATGCGATGAAACGCTTTTTTGCAATATTTCTAACACTAAGCCTGGCAGCGGCGCTGACAGCCTGTGGCCCAAAAGTGCCCCAGACGCCCGCCGCTACGGATCCCGTATCCACACAACCCCAAACGACAGAGGATGTAGCTCCATCTACTACGCCTTCCGTGCAGCATACGCCATCTCCAGAGGCGGCCACAGAGCTTTCCACAGAAGCAGCCACACAGCCGGACGCCGCTTTTCCGTCTGTGGCGGTGTGCAACCGCCGAGTGGTGGAAACAACCCAGCAGCAGACCTGGCGCTACGGCTTTACGCTGACCTATGACGACATTACGGTTTGTACCGGAGATTCCCTGGCGGAAGCCAGAATCGAAGAAAGTCTTGCCCGGGACCAGGCCGAAATCCGCACCATGGCCGATCAAACCTTAGCGGATCTGGCCCAGTACCAGCAGGACCTGGGGGAACTGCCCAGCGCCAGTTCCCTACAGCAGAGTCTAATCCCCACCCGGGTGGACAGCCGGATTGTCAGCTTTAGCGGCCGGCTGGACTACTATACCGCCGGTGCGATTCATCCCAATGTGGTTTTAAAAGCCCTGACCTTCGACACGGTGACAGGCGCCCGGCTGACGCTGAAAGATTTGATTCCCAGCGACGATAGTCTGGCTGTACTGGAGCAGAAGGTCCTAGACCGGTTGGAAGAAATGGGGCCGGACGGCTTCTATCCAGAATATGAAAATATAGTGGCTTTCCATTTTAATCCCGCCAGCGAATCCAGCCAGGACTGGTATCTGACAGGGCAGGGCATGGTGTGCTTCTTCTCCCCCTATGATATTGCACCCTATGCCGCCGGGTCGATTACAATTCTAATCCCCTATTCTGAGCTGGACGAAATCCTGGCGCCGGCCTATCTGCCCCCGGAAACCGCCGCCACCAACGGCTTCCTCTCCGCCGCACTGGCAGGAAATCGGACGCCGGATTTCCAGGCAACACTGGACGCGAACGGTGAAAAAATTGACCTGACGGTGGGAGGCACCGTGACCCAGGTGTTGGTGGAGACGGTAGAAAGCCAGGATGGCGTCTCTTACACCGTCACCGGCGCGCTGTTTGCGGCAGATCAATTGAACGACGGCCAAGTGCTGCGGCTTAGCGCCTTTCTGCCGGACGCCATGTCCAATCTGCGACTGACCTACACCGGTACCGGCGGCACCGTGACCCGGTATATCAGCCAGAGCGGCAAGGATGGCTCTATTTTATTATTAGATGAGTCATAAATGGTTCTGCCCGGAGCCTGGCGCCGCACTCGCCATGCTCCGGACAGTTCTTTCGCGCAAGGGGGATCCAAACGCCTGGAATATAAAACGGCCACGGCAAAGCATACGCCTGCCGCGGCCGTTTTTCCACGTCAAGGAAGCCAGGCACAGATGCCCAGCAAAACACAGATTCTGTAGGTCTTCTGACTTGTGCCTCCAACGACAACCGTCCTGCCTTCTCAGGTCGCCCCAATGACTGGCTTTCACCATCGGATCGGTTCTCTTGGCACTTACAGCGCCGGTCGCGTGGGGAATCACACCCCGTTCCCTTGTTCAGCAGGTCAGCCGACTTGCGTACCAACCCACCACAAAATCTTTTTTATCATCATAGCACAGTCCCTCCCCCCTGTCAAGAACTGGTTCGTGGAAAACCCATGAGAAATAAGGTTGCCTTTCCGCAGCAGCGCTGGTATAATATCCAAAATCTTTTAAAAAAGGCGGATGAAGCATCCCAATGGATTTACAGGAATTTCGATTGGGCCTGGGACACGGTCTTTCGGTGGGCGTGGGTTATTTTTCAGTGAGCTTCGGCTTTGGCGCCATGGCGGTAAGCCAGGGTCTCAAGGTGCTGGACGCCATGTTGATTTCCCTGACGAATTTGACCAGCGCAGGCCAGTTTGCCGGGCTGACCGTAATTGTGGCGGGCGCAACCCTGGCAGAGCTGGTCTTAACCCAACTGATTATCAACAGCCGGTACGCACTTATGAGCTTGGCCCTAAGCCAGCGGATGGGAGAGCGGATCGGCATATTGCCCAGGCTTTTCATTGCTTTTTTCAACACAGACGAAATCTTCGCCCTGGCCATGGCCCGAAAGGAGCCCCTAAGCGTCGCCTACTTGCTGGGCTTAGGAATCCTGCCCATTTTTGGCTGGACCGGCGGCACTTTTTTGGGCGCGCTGGCCGGAAGCGTGCTGCCCGCAGGGATCCGAGCGGCCCTGGGCGTCATGCTATATGGCATGTTCCTCGCTATTGTAATCCCTGCGGTCAAAAGAGCGCGGAACCTGCTGGCTGCCGTGCTGCTGGCCCTGGTGTGCAGTTGTCTGTTTGCCTGGGCCCCGGGATTAAAAAATGTATCGGCTGGCCTTGCCATCGTACTTTGCACGGTAGTGGCTTCCGCCCTGTGCGCCGTGCTGTTCCCGATGGAGGAGGAGATGTCCACATGAAGCTCTATGGATCCATCTTTGCCATGGCGCTGACCACCTATCTGATTCGGGCGCTGCCCATGGCCGTCTTTCGCAAACCCATCCGCAACCGGTTTCTGCGTTCTTTTCTCTATTATGTGCCCTATACCTGCCTGGCTGCAATGACCTTCCCCGCCATTCTGAGCAGCACAGACTCTATCCTCAGCGGTGCAGCGGCGTTGATTGCCGGCGTAGCGCTGGCTTACCGGGGCAAGCGGCTGATTGTGGTGGCCCTGGGCAGCAGCGCGGCTGTGCTGTTGGTAGAAGGTCTGCTACAAATATTGTGAGGAAACCAAACGGCATGGACACGCCCAGCAGAGAAGCAGCCCTGTCCCGCTTGACAGGAAACCAAGGCTGTGATATGCTGTCGAAAAAACAGTGGAGGCAATGTGTGATGAAAGGAAAGCGGCTTTGGTGGATTTTGGGCGCGCTGGGTATCGTGCTGGCGGCAACGGCTGTGTGGCTCCTGCTGCCAAAAGCGCCCCAGGAACAGCCCCGCTCCATTATGGTAGGCGGAATTGTATACGACTGCACCGAGCAGGAGACAGAGGCGCCTCTGGAACAACAGATTATCGGCCATGTATCCTCCACCGTGGAACGGACGCAGCTACCGGCGCAGGACGGGCAGACCAATTTTTCTGAGAGCATGGGACAACCTTACGCCCAGGTGGAAGGTCAGGTCGCGCTCTACTATGAAGGCGCCTGGCATTTGTGTGTTCAAGTATACGGATAACCTCGCCAGCTTTGTTGGAAATTCGGACATATGTGTAAAATTGCCGCAACATGGAACCATGTTGCGGCAAACGATTGTCTAAAAATGATTGAAAAAACAGGCAATAATGAAAGCCTCTTTCAAAAAATGTATTGACAAGTTCAGGGAAATGCAGTATAATAGCTTTCCATATTGTGGTCAGTGTGGCCAAATCTCCCCTTATCTATCTAAGGCCAATCTTACCACAGACACAGCCCGCTGTCAAGGGCAATTCTTCTAGTTTGTAAAAAATTGGCAACGGGGCCTAGCGTATCATCAACACATCGATTCCGGCGCAAGCCGAAAGAAAGGCTGTGATGTCTATATGGAAATGGTCAAAGATGTCATGTATGGCAAGACCATGCGTAAGAGCTACGCGAAATACCAGGAGATTCTGGAAATGCCCAATATGCTGAAAATCCAGAAGGACTCCTACCGCTGGTTCCTGGAAGAGGGATTGCGGGAAGTGTTTCGGGATGTGGGTTCCATTACCGATTTTTCCGGGAAGCTGGAGCTGAGCTTTCTGGATTACTCCATGAATGACAAACCCAAATACACCATTGAAGAATGCAAAGAACGAGACGCCACCTATGCCCGCCCCATCAAGGTGCGGGTGCGCCTGCGCAATACGGAAACTGACGAGATTAAAGAGCAGGAAATCTTTATGGGAGATTTTCCCATTATGACCAACGGCGGCACCTTTGTAATCAACGGTGCAGAACGGGTGGTGGTCTCCCAGATCGTCCGCTCTCCTGGCATGTATTATGGCCACGAGGTGGACAAGGCCGACGTGCATACCTATACCGCTACGGTGATCCCTTACCGGGGCGCCTGGCTGGAATATGAGACGGACGCCCAGGATGTGTTCTGGGTCCGCATCGACAAAAACCGCAAGCTGCCTATCACCTGCCTGATCCGGGCGCTGGGCGTGGACAGCAACGAGAAAATTGTGGAGCTGTTTGGCGAAGATCCCCGAATCATGGCCACCATTGAAAAGGATACGTGCAAGACCAAAGAGGAAAGCCTGCTGGAGATCTATCGCCGTCTGCGCCCCGGTGAGCCGCCCACGGTGGAGACTGCCGCCGCCTACATGGAAGCGCTTCTATTCGACCCCCGGCGCTACGACGTGAGCAAAGTCGGCCGGTATAAATTCAATAAAAAGATGGATATCTGGAACCGTCTGTCTGGGCAGGAGGCCGCCGAACCCATTGCCGATCCACTCACCGGAGAGATCCTGGTGATGCCAGGAGATGTAATCTCCCGTGCCATGGCCAAGACCCTGTCCGCCAAGGGCGTTAACGCCGCGATCATTAAAATTGGCGACAGCCGGGTGAAGGTGTTCTCCAACGACATGGTGGATATGGCGGGCTTTGTGAGCTTCGATCCCAAGCAGTATGGGATTAAGGAAAAGGTTCGTTTTTCTGTATTGCGGGAGATGCTGGAGACGGTGCCGGAGGACGGCTGGGCAGAGGCAATCGCCCAGCACAAGACCGACTTGATCCCCAATCACATCATCATAGACGACATTTTGGCCTCCATCAACTATCTCAACTGCGTGGCCATGGGGATCGGCACCACCGATGATATCGACCATTTGGGCAATCGCCGCCTGCGCTGCGTGGGTGAGCTGCTGCAAAATCAGTTCCGCATCGGCTTCTCCCGGCTGGACCGGGTGATCCGGGAGCGAATGACCATTCAAGACCTGGATACGGTAACCCCCCAGAGTCTGATCAACATCCGTCCGGTGACCGCGGTGGTGAAGGAGTTCTTCGGCTCGTCCCCCCTGTCCCAGTTTATGGATCAGAACAATCCCCTGGCGGAATTGACCCACAAGCGCCGTCTGTCCGCCCTGGGCCCCGGCGGTCTGAGCCGGGAGCGCGCCTCCTTTGACGTGCGAGATGTTCACTACACCCATTATGGCCGGATGTGCCCCATTGAGACTCCAGAAGGTCCCAACATCGGCCTGATTAACTATCTGGCCTCCTTCGCACAGGCCAACGAGTTTGGCTTTGTGGAAGCGCCCTACCGAAAGGTTGACAAAGCCACCGGCTTTGTCAGCAACGAGGTGGAGTATATGACCGCCGATGTGGAGGACGATTTCTACATTGCACAGGCCAACGAGCCTCTGGATGAGAACGGCTGCCTGGCCAATTCCCGTGTGTCCTGCCGCCACCGCAATGAAATCATCGAGGTGGACCGGGAGATGATCGACTATACCGACGTCTCCCCCAAAATGATGATCTCTGTGGCCACCTCTTTCATTCCCTTCCTGCAAAACGACGACGCCAACCGCGCTCTGATGGGCGCCAACATGCAGCGCCAGGCAGTGCCTCTGCTGGTGACCGAGGCTCCCATTGTCGCCACCGGCGTGGAGCACAAATCCGCCGTGGACTCTGAGGTCTGCATTAAGGCGGAGGGCCCGGGTGTGGTAACCGCCGTCAGTGCCACGGATATCTCCGTGAAGTACGACGACGGCAACGCCGCAACCTATCATTTGACCAAATTCGCCCGCAGCAACGCGGGTACCTGTATCAACCAGCGGCCTATTGTCAAGGTGGGTGACCGGGTTGATACCGAGGAGATCATTGCCGACGGTCCCTCCTGTTCCCAGGGTGAGATCGCATTGGGCAAGAATGTGCTCATCGGCTTTTTAACCTGGGAAGGTTATAACTACGAGGACGCCATCCTGCTCAACGAGCGTCTGGTGCGGGAGGACGTGTTCACCTCCATTCATATTGAGGAGCACGAAACCGAATCCCGGGAGACCAAGCTCGGTCCTGAGGAAATCACCCGGGATATCCCCAACGTGGGCGAGGAAACCCTGAAGGACCTGGATGAAAATGGCGTAATCCGGGTAGGCGCAGAGGTGCACTCCGGCGACTATCTGGTGGGCAAGGTCACGCCTAAGGGCGAGACGGAGCTGACGCCGGAAGAGCGGCTGCTGCGGGCCATCTTTGGCGAAAAAGCCAGAGAGGTCCGGGATACCTCGTTGAAGGTGCCCCATGGCGAAAGCGGCATTGTGGTGGATGTGAAGACTTTCACCAAGGAAAACGGCGACGAGTTGCCTCCTGGCGTCAACAAGAGCGTCCGGGTTTACATCGCCCAGAAGCGGAAAATCTCCGTAGGCGATAAGATGGCCGGCCGTCACGGCAACAAGGGCGTGGTTTCCCGGGTTTTGCCGGAGGAGGATATGCCCTTCCTGCCCGACGGCACCCCCTTGGACGTGGTGCTAAACCCCCTGGGCGTTCCGTCGCGTATGAACATCGGCCAGGTGCTGGAGGTTCATCTGGGATATGCCGCCAAAGCCCTGAACTGGAAAATCGCCACCCCTGTTTTCGATGGCGCCAACGAGAAAGATATTCGAGACACCCTGAAGCTGGCAGGCTTGCGGGAGGACGGCAAAACCATCCTCTACGACGGCCGCACCGGCGAGGCCTTTGACAACCCGGTTACCGTTGGGTATCCCTACTACCTGAAGCTCCACCACCTGGTGGACGATAAGATTCACGCCCGCTCTACTGGCCCCTACTCCCTGGTCACCCAGCAGCCCTTGGGCGGCAAGGCCCAGTTCGGCGGCCAGCGGTTCGGCGAAATGGAAGTCTGGGCCCTGGAGGCCTATGGCGCCGCCTACACCTTGCAGGAAATCCTGACGGTTAAGTCCGACGACGTGACCGGTCGCGTAAAGACCTACGAGGCGATTGTAAAAGGCAACAATATCCCCCGGCCCGGCGTGCCGGAATCCTTTAAGGTGCTGGTCAAGGAGCTGCAATCTCTGTGCCTGGATATCCGGGTATTGGACGAACAGGGCAACGAGATCGAGCTGCGGGAGGACGAGGACGATGACGAGATCGTCTACGCCACAGAATCCGGCCCGGAAATGGTCACCGACACCGACGAGGTGCTTGGCTCCGGCTTCAACATCGACCAGGAAGGTCCGGAAGATATTATGGATGTGATCAGCGAGCTGGCTGAGGAAGCCGAAGCATCCATGGACGAGGAATAAGGAGGCGTGCTTATGGCAAATGTCACATTTGATGCCATTAAAATCGGCATTGCTTCGCCGGAAATGATCCGGCAGTGGTCCTATGGCGAGGTCAAAAAGCCGGAGACCATCAATTACCGTACCCTGAAGCCGGAGCGGGACGGCTTGTTCTGCGAGCGGATCTTTGGACCAACCAAAGATTGGGAGTGTCATTGCGGAAAATATAAGAAGATTAAGTTTAAGGGGAAGGTCTGCGACCGCTGCGGCGTAGAGGTCACAAAAGCCAAGGTTCGCCGGGAACGGATGGGCCACATCGAGCTGGCAGCTCCCTGTAGCCATATCTGGTATTTTAAGGGTATTCCCTCTCGAATGGGTCTGATTCTGGATATCTCCCCTAAAATTCTAGAAAAGGTTCTGTACTTTGCAGCCTATATTGTGACGGATCCCGGAGACGCCCCCCTGGCCCGGTGCCAGATCTTAACAGAAAAGGAATACCGGGATTTGCGGGAAAAATACGAGGACGACTTTAAGGCCTCCATGGGCGCCGAGGCCATCAAAGAGCTTCTGGAGCAGATCGATCTAGAGGAGTTGTCCGCCCAGCTGCGCGAGGAGCTAAAAACCGCTTCCAGCCAGAAAAAGCTGCGTCTGGTCAAGCGGTTGGAGGTTGTGGAGGCGTTCCGCACCTCCGGCAACAAGCCCAGTTGGATGGTGATGGATGTTCTGCCGGTGATCCCGCCGGAAATTCGCCCTATGGTGCAGTTGGACGGCGGTCGATTCGCCACCTCTGATCTGAACGATCTGTACCGCCGGGTGATCAACCGGAATAACCGCTTAAAGCGGTTGCAGCAACTAGCCGCACCGGATATCATCATCCGCAATGAAAAGCGGATGCTGCAAGAGGCCGTTGACGCCTTGATCGACAATGGCCGCCGGGGCCGCGCCGTCACCGGCGCCAATAACCGGGCACTGAAATCCCTGTCCGATATGCTGAAGGGCAAGCAGGGACGGTTCCGCCAGAACCTGCTGGGCAAACGGGTGGACTACTCCGGCCGTTCCGTCATTGTGGTCGGTCCGGAGCTGAAGCTGTACCAGTGCGGCGTTCCCAAAGAGATGGCCATCGAGTTGTTCCGCCCCTTTGTGATGAAAAAGCTGGTGGCCGACGGTAAGGCCAACAATATCAAATCCGCTAAGAAGATGATTGACAAAAGCGTGACAGAGGTCTGGGACGCCTTGGATGAGATCATTAAGGATCGGCCTGTCATGCTAAACCGAGCGCCTACTTTGCATCGTCTCGGCATTCAGGCTTTCGAACCGATTCTGGTGGAGGGCCGGGCTTTGAAGCTGCACCCGCTGTGCTGCACCGCGTTCAACGCCGACTTTGACGGCGATCAGATGGCAATTCACGTGCCTCTGTCCCCAGAGGCCCAGGCAGAGGCCAGAATGCTGATGCTCTCGGCCAACAATCTGCTCCGCCCTCAGGACGGCAAGCCGGTCACAGTACCTACCCAGGATATGATTCTGGGCGCGTACTACTTGACCTATACCCGTCTGGGCAAGGCAGAGCCTGGCGCGGAAGAGGTATTTATCACCGATGCCGGCGATACCGGCCTACCTGCGGGGCAGCGGGTGGACGCCGATGATTTTGTGGCCGCCAACAAGAAGGCAGAGGATCAGGGCTTGACCAAAGCCAAATTCCGGCCGATTCACAGCTATTCCAGCGTGGAGGAGGCTATTGACGCCTATGCCAACGGGGATATTGGTCTGCATGCGCCCATTTTAGTCCGCTACGGCAAGGAAGTGGATGGAAAAATGGAGTATCGCCTGATCCACGCCACAGTGGGCCGTCTGATCTACAACGAGCCAATTCCCCAGGATCTGGGTTTTGTGGATCGCTCCGTGCCTGAGCAAGCCTTCGATCTGGAGGTTGGCTTCCTGGTGGGCAAGAAGCAGTTGGGAAGCATCATCGACAAGTGTATTCGCAAGCATGGCTTTGTGATTGCTACGGAGATGCTGGACCGGATCAAGGCATTGGGCTATAAGTATTCCACCAAGGGCGCAATTTCTGTGTCTATCGCAGATATGAAGGTGCCTGAGAAAAAATATACGCTGGTCCAAGAGGCAGAGCAAAAAGTGGTTGAGATCGAACAGTTCTTCCGCCAGGGCTTTATCACCAATGACGAGCGCTATCGCCTGGTGGTACAGCAGTGGGAGCAGACGACGAAAGATGTCACCGATGCTTTGCAGGGTAACCTAGATGAATTCAATCCCATCTATATGATGGCGGATTCCGGCGCCCGTGGCTCCATGGCCCAGATCCGGCAGTTGGCCGGTATGCGCGGTCTGATGGCTGACACCACCGGCCGAACCATTGAGATTCCTGTCAAGGCAAACTTCCGGGAAGGTCTGTCCGCTCTGGAATATTTCATCTCCTCCAGAGGCGCGCGGAAGGGCTTGACCGACACGGCGTTGCGTACTGCGGACTCCGGTTACCTGACCCGCCGAATGGTAGACGTGTCCCAGGAGGTTATCATCCGGGAGCACGACTGCCATACCACCCAGGGCATCTGGGTCGGCGCGGTGATTCAAAAGGGCGACGTGATTGATTCCTTTGGCAACCGTATTCGGGGCCGGTATCCGGTCAACGATGTGGTGGACCCGGTCACCGGAGAGCTGCTGCATCCCAAGACTAAGCTGATGATGCCGGAGGACGCCAAGAAATTTGAGGCCCACGGCATTGACAAGGTCTATATCCGTACCATTTTGGGCTGCCGCGCCCGCAGCGGCGTGTGCGCCACCTGCTACGGTATGAACCTGGCCACCTCCAAGGAGGTGGATCTGGGCGAGGCGGTTGGTATCATCGCTGCCCAGTCCATCGGTGAGCCGGGCACCCAGCTGACCATGCGTACCTTCCACTCCGGCGGTGTGGCAGGCGACGATATCACCCAGGGTCTTCCCCGTGTAGAGGAGCTGTTTGAATCCCGCCGGCCCAAAAAGATGGCCCAGATCTCGGAGATCACCGGTGTCGTCAACATTGATGAAACCCATCGTACCGCGCTTCGGAATATTACCGTCACCGCTGATGACGGCGAGGTTAAGGTATACCAAGTGCCCTATTCTGTTGGTCTGAAGGCCAGCCACGGCAAGGTGATCCAGAAGGGCGAGCCGATTACCGATGGCGCCCTGTATCCCCAGGACGTGCTGCGGATTTCCGGTGTGGAGGCAGTGCAGGATTATCTGATCCAGTCCGTTCAGGCTGTGTACCGGCAGCAGGGCGTGGAAATTAACGACAAGCATATCGAGGTTATCATCCGGCAAATGATGCGTAAGGTGCGCATTGAGGAGCCGGGGGACACCAATCTGCTCACCGGCACAGTGGTGGACTGCTTCGAGTTTGAGGACGCCAATGCCGCCGTGCAGGCCCGGATCGACGCTGGAGAAACAGATTTGCGTCTGGCCACCGCTACCGTGGTGCTGCTGGGTATCACCAAAGCCTCTCTGGCCACCGATTCCTTCCTCTCCGCCGCCTCCTTCCAGGAGACTACCAAGGTCCTGACCGACGCCGCCATCAAGGGCAAGGTGGATCACTTGGTCGGCCTGAAGGAAAATGTTATCATCGGCAAGTTGATTCCTGCTGGCTCTGGCTTGATGGCCTATCGGGATTATGAACCCGGTATCACTCCCGAGTCCCGGGTGACCGAGGAAGCCCTAGAGGCCGCAATGCAAGGCTAATCATTACAAAAACTTCTGCGGAGCTGCCAAAGCAACTCCGCAGAAATTTTTTGTCATCTATTAGGTCCAAGGCCTGGAAGTGCGGAGCATTTCAGCATAAAAATCTTTTCATCTGGGAGGAAATTTGGAAAAAATCATTGACTTTTCTCCGGTTTTTGGTTATAATATGAAGCTGTATGGATAAGATGAATAGGAAAGCTCTGGCAGATTGTTCGAGATCAGAGGGTTTTCTTTTACATCCCATTGTGGCCGGGGCAAGCAGTTGCCGCGGCAGTAGAACCTGGTTCTTCCGGGAAAACCCGAGGAATAGATTTCCGTCGATATGACGAGAACGAAAGAAAGGAGATATTCCATGCCTACTTTTAATCAGCTCGTAAGAAAGGGTCGTCAGCAGGTCTCCTACAAGTCCACCGCTCCTGCTCTGCAGAAGGGTCTGAACACACTGGAGAACCGTACCACCGATCTGGCTTCTCCCCAGAAGCGTGGCGTGTGCACCGCTGTGCGTACCACCACCCCCAAGAAGCCCAACTCCGCTCTGCGGAAGATCGCCCGTGTGCGCCTGACCAACGGTTATGAGGTTTCCGCCTACATTCCCGGCGTCGGCCACAACCTGCAGGAGCACTCTGTGGTTCTGATCCGCGGCGGTCGTGTCAAGGACCTGCCCGGCGTTCGTTACCACATCATCCGCGGCACGCTGGATACCCAGGGCGTCCAGGGCCGGATGCAGTCCCGCTCCAAGTACGGTGCAAAGCGTCCCAAGGCCGGTAAGAAGAAATAAGCTGCCGGTTTTATTCCATTTGACATGTTTCACGCCTTTCGCAAGGCAAGGCCTTGCCATGACGTTTTTATATAGATTGTATGAAAACCTCTTGGCAGGCACAACGAAAGCTACACTTTCGAGTACCGATGAAATCATTCTATTATGAAGGAGGGAAGCAAAGTGCCCAGAAGAGGTAATGTTCCCAAGAGAGAAATTCTCCCGGATCCAATTTACAATTCCGTTCTGGTTACGAAGCTCGTAAACAGCATCATGCTCGACGGCAAAAAAGGCGTCGCCCAGAAGGTCGTCTATGGTGCATTTGAAATTGTTGAGAACAAGACCGGCAAAAACGGTCTGGAAGTCTTCCAGCAGGCTATGGAAAACGTGATGCCTGCCGTGGAAGTCAAGTCCCGCCGTGTCGGTGGCGCCACCTATCAGGTGCCAATCGAAGTCCGTCCCGCTCGCCGTCAAACCATGGGCCTGCGCTGGCTGACCAACTACAGCCGCGCCCGCAGTGAAAACACCATGAGAGAGCGACTGGCAGCTGAAATTATGGACGCTGCAAATAATACCGGCAACTCTGTGAAGAAGCGTGAGGATACCCACAAAATGGCTGAGGCCAACAAGGCATTCTCTCACTTCCGCTGGTAACGAAGGAGTTCCCCTATGGCAAGACAGTATTCACTGGAAAACACACGAAATATTGGCATTATGGCGCATATTGACGCCGGCAAAACCACCACCACAGAGCGGATCCTGTTCTACACCGGTCGCAATTACAAGATCGGTGAGACCCACGACGGTTCTGCTACCATGGACTGGATGGCCCAGGAGCAGGAGCGCGGCATTACCATCACCTCCGCCGCCACAACCTGTTTTTGGAAGGACTGCCGGATCAATATCATTGATACCCCGGGCCACGTGGACTTTACCGTTGAGGTAGAGCGCTCTCTGCGTGTACTGGACGGCTCTGTAACCGTTCTGTGCGCCAAGGGCGGCGTAGAGCCCCAAACCGAAACCGTTTGGCGTCAGGCTGATGAATATAAGGTACCCCGTATGGTGTACGTCAACAAGATGGACATCATGGGCGCAGACTTCTTCCATGTGCTGGATATGATGCACGACCGGTTGAAGTGCAACGCTGTACCCATTCAGTTGCCAATCGGTTCTGAGACGTTCTTCAAAGGCGTTATTGATCTGTTGAAGATGAAAGCCTATGTCTTCTACGACGAATTAGGCAAGGACGTGCGGGAAGAAGAAATTCCCGAGGATATGCTAGAGCTGGCCCAGGAGTATCGGGAAAAGCTGATGGATTCCGTATCTGAAACCAGCGATGAGATCATGGAGTTATATCTATCCGGCGAAGAGGTCCCCATCGACATGATCAAGGCCGCCATTCGTAAGGCCACAATTGACAATACAATGGTTCCCGTAACCTGCGGCTCCTCTTATAAGAACAAGGGCGTGCAGGAGATGTTGGACGCCATTGTGGACTATATGCCCTCCCCTCTGGATAAGAAGGGTGTCAAGGGCATCAACCCCGACACCGAGGAGGAGGAATTCCGTCCTGCCTCCGACGACGCACCTTTCTCCGCCCTGGCGTTCAAGATCGCAACGGATCCCTACGTGG
>CAOJND010000036.1 GCA_948439445.1 uncultured Eubacteriales bacterium
AAATACAGCGCTGATTCTATCCTTCTGGCCACCGACGGTAACAGAATCCACCAGGTCTTTGCCAACCTCCTGGAAAACGCGATAAAATACGCACTACAGGGAACGCGGATCTATTTAACCGTGACAGAGCAAGAAAAGGACGTACAAGTGCGGATAACCAACACCGCCTGCTATGAAATGCACTTTCAGCCGGAGGAAATTGTTCAGCGATTCGCTCGGGGGGACCAGGCCAGAACCACCCAGGGAAGCGGTCTGGGGCTTGCCATTGTCCAGACCTATACCCAGTCCGTAGGCGGAAACTTCCAGGTGGAAGTGGATGGGGATCAATTCCGCGGTATCGTCACATTGCCGAAAACACAATTGTAAGAAATCTGAAAGATTTCCCCCAGGAATCTGAAAGAAACCTCCTGTATCCTAAAAGAAACGGATATAGGAGGTTTTTCCATGGGGAAAAGAGAACCAGGAATTGATCTACTCCGATGTGTGGGACTGTTATTTGTCACCGGATTTCACTTTTTCTTATTCAACGGCTTTTACCATACCCCGCAGACCGGCTGGGCCATGCTGGCGGCGGACAGCGCGCGTTGGTTGTTTTTTAGCTGCAACGGTATTTTTATGACCCTTACCGGATATTTAAAGTCCGTCCAGCCCCTGTCCCGGCGATACTACCGGTGCCTGGTGCCGGTTCTACTGGGCTATAGCCTGGCCAGCGCCATCTCCATCCCGGTACGGCATCTTATTTTTGGAGACGTACAAACGATAGACGTGTGGATCACCCGGTTTTTTAGCTTTGGCGGCTGCTACTATGGTTGGTATGTGGAGATGTATGTAGGACTTTTGCTGCTTAGTCCGATTTTCAATCTGGCAATGGAGCGGTTGCATAGCAGCAGACAGCTTTTGTGGTTGGCAGGTACTATGGTAGCTGTCACCGCCCTGCCATCGATCACAGAGCTGTCTCTGGTTCCGGATTATTGGACGGCGCTGTATCCGCTGACCTACTACGTACTCGGGGCAATAATCCGACGGCTTTCCATCAAAATCCGCCCCTGGCAGGGGCTTAGCGTCGCCGCGTTTACCGCCATAGGTCTGGGAATCGTTACATTAAGTTCCTCCAATGGCACCATTTCCGAAAGCTACGGTCAAAGCTTTGGCGGCTTTTGGATCACATTGATCGTCTTATGCGTCTTTTTAAGTCTATACCATCTTTCCATCGGAAGGCGTTTTACCCAGGTTTTGGCATGGGCATCTGGGGGTTGCTTTGAAGGGTATCTACTGTCCCACCTTCTAGATGGCTGGATCTATCAGGCGGTGCCCGCCTGGCGCAGCCCGGAACAGTATCCGGCGGCTTTCTTTTGCCTGACCATTCCTATTTTTTTATGCTCCATTGTCATGGGAAAGGCGCTTCACACCTTGGTGCAAGCTCTGACAAAACGACTCGCACCCTCTATAAAAATTACTTAGTATGAAAAAAGATCAGGCAGCTTTTGGGAGGCAGCCTGATCTTTCATTTTGTTACAATTAGCAGACCATTTCTGATAGCCAAACGTCAGCTGACCAGCTTTTGGCCGTCATAATCCACCACAATCTGGGTGCCTGGCGCCAAATCCTCGCTGATAATCTTGCGGGCCAATAGGGTTTCCACTTTCTGCTGGACAAACCGCTTCAGCGGCCGGGCACCGTAAATCGGATCATACCCACTGTCGATGATAAATTGCTTTGCCCGGTCTGTGACAGAAACGCTTAGCTGCTTGTCCGCCAGACGGCGCTGTAGCCAATCCAGCTGCAAATCCACAATAGCGCGAATATTTTCCTTGGTCAGGGGTTTGTAGAAGACAATTTCATCCAACCGGTTTAAAAATTCCGGCCGGAAAGCCTGCTTCAGCAGCACGCCTACCTGTTCTTTGGCCTGCTGCGTCAGCTCCCCGGTGTCCGGATGGATGCCCTCCAGGATAACGGACGAGCCCAGATTGGAGGTCATAATGATAATGGTGTTTTTAAAATCCACCATCCGGCCCTGACTGTCGGTGATTCTACCATCGTCCAGCACTTGCAGCAGCACATTGAACACATCCGGGTGAGCCTTTTCCACTTCGTCAAACAGAACCACCGCATAGGGGCGGCGGCGTACCGCTTCGGTAAGTTGACCACCCTCATCATAGCCCACATATCCCGGAGGCGCGCCAATCAGGCGAGAGACAGAGTACTTTTCCATATACTCGCTCATATCGATCCGAACCATATTCCGTTCATCGTCGAACAGGGCCTCCGCCAACGCCTTGGCCAATTCCGTTTTGCCCACGCCGGTTGGGCCCATAAATAGGAAGGATCCAATCGGCCGGTTGGGGTCCTGAATCCCCGCCCGGGAGCGCAGGATCGCGTCGCACACCCGCTGCACCGCCTCGTCCTGGCCGATCACCCTGCGGTGGAGGGTATCGTCCAGATGGAGCAACTTCTCTCGCTCCCCTTCCATCAGCTTGGAAACGGGAATGCCCGTCCAACGGGCGATAATCCGGGCAATTTCCTCATCCGTCACCCGGTCGCGCAGCAGAGACGCGTCCCGATGGCGCTGCTCCGCCAGCGCCTCTTCTGCTTCCAGCTGCTTTTGCAGATCGGGCAGGCGGCCGTATTTCAGCTCCGCCAGTTTGTTCAGGTCGTACTCATTTTCCGCCTTTTCGATCTGAGCATTTACCTGTTCGATGTTCTCTCGCAGCTTTTGCACTTTGTTAATGGTCTTTTTCTCATTCTCCCATTTGGCTTTCATGCTGTTAAACTGATCCCGCATATCGGCCAGCTCCCGCTGAATCTGGGCCAGGTGCTCCTGGGAGAGCTTGTCCGTCTCCTTTTTGAGAGCCGCTTCCTCAATCTCATGCTGCATAATTCTGCGGGAAATCTCATCCATTTCGCTGGGCATGGAGTCCATCTCTGTGCGAATCATGGCGCAGGCCTCGTCCACCAGGTCAATGGCTTTATCCGGCAGGAACCGGTCGGAAATATAGCGGTTGGACAATACGGCGGCAGCAATCAACGCCTGGTCCTGAATCTTCACGCCATGATACACCTCATAGCGCTCTTTTAGGCCCCGAAGAATGGAAACGGTATCCTCCACCGTCGGCTCTGGAATGGTCACCGGTTGGAACCGCCGCTCCAGCGCCGCGTCCTTTTCAATATACTGCCGGTACTCATTGCGCGTGGTGGCGCCGATGCAGTGCAGCTCGCCCCGGGCCAGCATGGGCTTGAGCAAATTGCCTGCGTCCATGGCCCCATCGGACTTTCCAGCGCCTACGATGGTATGCAGCTCGTCGATGAAAAGAATGATTTTTCCATCGCTGTTTTTTACCTCGTTCAAAACTGCTTTTAATCGTTCCTCAAATTCTCCTCTAAATTTCGCGCCGGCAATCAGCGCCCCCATATCCAAAGAGAAGATCTGCCGGTCTTTCAGGCCATCCGGCACATCCCCCCGCACAATGCGCTGGGCAAGGCCTTCGGCAATTGCCGTCTTACCGACGCCCGGTTCGCCAATCAGGCAGGGATTGTTTTTCGTCTTTCGGGACAGGATCCGAATGACGCTGCGAATCTCGCTATCGCGGCCGATAACCGGATCCAACTTTTGCGCTCTGGCCAGCTCCACCAGATCCTGGCCATACTTTTTCAGCGCGTCATAGGTGCCCTCCGGGTTATCGCTGGTGACATGGACGTTCCCCCGGGTCTGCTTTAACACCTCCCGAAACACCTTTTCAGTGATATAAAAGCTGTCAAGCAGCTCCTTCGCCGGACCGGAAGCCTTGCGGATCAGACCCAGCATCAGATGCTCCACCGAGGTATAGGCGTCCTGCATCTTTTCCGCCTGCTTTTCGCCCTCTGTCAGCGCCGCATCCAGCTCCCCGGAGATATAAATTCGGTCCGCCTCCCGGCTGCCGGTGACCTGGGGAAATTTCCGGAGGGCCGCGCCCAACATTTTGATAAACTCTGGCTTGTCCACGCCCATCTTTTCCAGAAGAGCGCCAATAAGGCCTTCCTCTTGCTCTGCCAAAGCCAGCAACAGATGAACTTGCTCCACCTGAGGATTGCCGCGTTCAGAGGCCAGGCTTTGTGCCTTCTGAATGGCTTCCATACTTTTTTGTGTCAATTTTTGCACATTCATTACGATTCCTCCTGATCAAATCACCGGTGTGCCAGCAAGGCGGTACTGCCGGTATCGGGCCTCCATTTTTTGAGCGGCCAATTGGGGCTGGTCCAAGTAATGGAAAAATAGCTTCATACAATCGTCCAGCGCCTGAATATAGTCCGCGATGATTTCGCCAAGCTGCTCGCTCCCCACGCCGTCCGGCAGACGCAGCAACCGGATATAGCGTCCGCTTTCCAGCTGGAATGCCGCGCCCTCTGCGTAAAGGTGCTCCATTTGGCTCCACAGCTTAAAAAACTGCAAAAAATAGAGAATCAGACTGTTATTTTGGCTGCGCAGGGTTACTTTTAGCTCTCCGGCAGCGGCCTCCTGCCTGCGGTAAAGCTCCACACTGTAGCGCACCGTCGGATTGTATTTGTACGCCAACGCCGACCGAAAGGCCAGCGTAGAGTCGGAAGGCTGCATCAGCAGCTGAAAAGCGCCGGAATCTGTCAGCATTCGAATGGTTTGGTCGAACACCTGGCGCATTCGCTTTTCTGGGGTCGTATAGGAAACATATTCCGCCAAAATTTGGTTGATCAAATTAGAGCGGCTGGTATTCATCTGGTAGGCCAACTGGTCAATCTGAGCAACCACATCCTCCATCAGTACCAGCGAGTACACATTTTTTTTCATCGTCTCCCTCCTTCTAAACATAGTATACCACGATTATATAATTCGTCAAGTATTTTATATAATTTATTTTACGAGTTTTGAAACTTATTCTCCCTAGCTGATAAAGCTGGTTTTCCCCATGAATCGCAAAAAATGCCTTGCACACAGAAATCTGTGCGCAAGGCATTCTCTCTCTTCTATAAATTCTGTACAGATTTGCCCGTCACGTGGCCAGCACTCTGTCGCCGCCGGTCTACGATTGCTTGGCTTTTATGCAGAAGCTTCCCTTGTGCCCATCCGCTTCGATGCGAACCACAACTTTTCCTGAAATCGTAACGTCATAGGAACTGGTTTCCACATGGTCCTGCGAAAAAATAACGTTACCGTCCACATCCACGATTTCAATGGAAATACTGCCGCTCTTGGTTTCCACTTCAACAAGAAGGGTTTCCGGTGCATTTTTCGGGTGAATCGTGTGCTTCATGGTTCCGTTCAGCAGCATATAGCTTGCCGACCAACTTCTCCAGCCCGCATTGCCAACATATCCAACACGGGTAGCAGAACGCATGGTACCAATTCCAAAAAAGTTTGCAGCTACAACCAACACGACAACTGCGGCAACGATCAGAAGGACTCCCTTTAGGCTCTTTGGTCTATATCGCATCACAATCTCTCATCCCCTTCGCGTCCAATTTTCGCTGCGCACGAAAAAGTGGGTTGGGTCTTTAATCCTTGGGGGTAAAACCGTCAAACAACGAGCCTTTTCCATTATCTGCAATAGTTTTGCCCTCCATACAGGCGGCAAACTGCTCCCCAGACATGGTCTCATTGGCAAGCAAAAATTTTGCCACCGCCTGAAGCTGACCGGCATGGGTTTGCAAAATCTCCTGACACTTGTGATAGGCCTGGTCCATCAGCACCTTCACTTCATCGTCAATGGTGCCCGCCACCTTCTCGGAATAACTCTTGGTTTTTTCAAAGTCACGCCCAATGAACACCTCATCCCCGCTGGCATAGGAGACGGTGCCCAGCTTCTCACACATACCATATCGCGCCACCATGTCTCTGGCCAGTTTGGATGCACGATCAATGTCGTTAGAAGCCCCGGTAGAGATATCCTGCAGAAACAGGGCTTCTGCCACCCGGCCACCCAAAAGTCCCACAATTTGCTCAAACATCATATTCCGGGTCATGTGATCCGAATCCTCCCGTGGCATACTCCAGGTCAAGCCCAAGGCCTGCCCACGGGGAATGATGGAAATCTGCCGCACAGGATCATGGGTAGGCAAGAAGTACATGGCAACCGCATGGCCTGCCTCGTGGATCGCAGTTAGCTGCAAATCTTTTTTCAGACGAATTCGGCTCCGCTTCTCAGGTCCGGCCATGATCTTCATCATGGACTCGTTAAGGTCCTCCATATCAAGCGCCAGATGATCTAATCTAGCGGCGCGGATAGCTGCCTCATTTAGAAGATTTGCCAGATCCGCTCCGGTAAAGCCCACAGTCGCCAGAGCAACTGTCCGTAAATCCACAGAGTCCGCCAGGCGCTTGTTTTTGGCATGCACCTTCAAGATTGCCTCCCGGCCTTTGGTGTCGGGCGCGCCTACATAGATCTGCCGGTCAAACCGGCCAGGGCGCAGCAACGCTGGATCCAAAATATCCGGCCGGTTGGTCGCCGCCAGCACGATCACACCTTCGTTTTTCCCGAATCCATCCATCTCCACCAGCAACTGGTTTAAGGTCTGCTCCTTTTCATCGTGGCCGCCGCCTAGGCCGGAACCACGTTTTCGTCCCACCGCGTCAATCTCATCGATAAACACGATGGTCGGCGCAATCTGTTTGGCCTGGGTAAACAAATCCCGGACACGGCTGGCACCCACGCCTACATACATCTCCACAAAATCAGAACCTGAGATGGACAAAAACTGTACATTGGCCTCCCCTGCCACTGCTTTGGCAAGCAACGTTTTGCCAGTACCCGGCGGGCCGACTAACAGAAGACCGTGGGGGATCTTTGCGCCAATCTGGGTGAATTTCTCGGGATCCTTCAGAAAATCCACCACCTCCTGAAGCTCCTGCTTCTCCTCATCGGCGCCGGCCACATCGTCAAAAGTTACTTTTTGACCCTGCCCAAGACCAAGCGTCGTCCGCGCCTTACCAAAGCCATTGAGTGGATTTCCCCCCGCCGCACTGCTAATCCGGGACATCATGAGAAACCAGACCAGTAGTAACACGCCGCCCACCAACAGCAAAGGCAACATGAAATCAAAAGGTTGCAGTTTCTGTTTCGCTCCAAAATTGTAGGATCTCAGCACACCGGAAGCGGTTTGTTCCGCCAATAGCTGCTCCAGATCCTGATGCAAGGCGTCGGTGTCAATATCCGCGCAGGTCAGTTGCCGGTGGCCATTATATGGGGTATGCAGCTGCAATGTGATTGAATTCTCTGTGGCCACAAACGATGCAACCTGTTCCTCTTGGAACAGCTTGATCACCTCGGAATAGCGCAAATCACTTTTCCTGCCACCCAAAAAGCTAATCACCAAGCTGCAAATAAACACCAGCACCAGCAAATAAATGATGACAGATAGAAACTTATTACGATCCTTCAAAATGGTACTCCTTACTCTTGAATGGCCTCTGGCTTCAACGCCGCTACATAGGGCAAATTGCGGTAGCGCTCATTGTAATCCAAGCCATAGCCAATCACAAATCGATTTTCAATGACAAAGCCTGTATAATCCGGCTTCACCGTAATCCCCGGACGGCGGCGGGCCGGCTTATCCAACAGGGTACAAATTCGCAAGGAAGCCGGATGCTTTTTCAGCAAATGCTCGTAAGTAAACTGAAGCGAGCTTCCGCTGTCAAAAATATCCTCCAAAATTACCACGTGCCTGCCTTCCAAGTCGGTGGATACATCCTGCTTTACCACAATATTCCCTGTAGACTCATGGCCTTGATAGGACGATATCCACATGAAATCAAACTGGCAAGGCAGGTCAATGGCCCGCACCATATCCGCATAGAACACCACCACGCCTTTTAAAACCCCCACAAAAACAGGATCCTTTCCGGCGTAGTCCGCAGTCAGTTCCGCGCCCATCTCTCGAATCCGGGCCTGAAGCTGTTCCTGGCTAATCAGAATTTC
Organism: uncultured Eubacteriales bacterium; assembly: GCA_948439445.1. GTDB lineage: Bacteria > Bacillota > Clostridia > Oscillospirales > Oscillospiraceae > Faecousia. Next base: position 7,923 of record CAOJND010000036.1, read on the forward strand.
CTCAACATCCCTCTGCATAGCAAACTCCCCCATTATTTTCTCTATCCGGCAAATCGTCAGAATGGATTGATTCAAACGAGATTGTTACGGGAAATCCCGTCCCCGAAATGCGGTCCAAATTGGGGCCAATGGCGTATACCCCCAGCACCCCCACTTGATCCGCCACAACTGGTAATAGCTGCCGCTGGCCGGCTGGAATTTTTCGATCAATCAGAAGTTTTTTTAAGCTTTTTGTGCCGCCAGGCAGTCGCAAGCTGTCCCCTGGACGTCTGCTGCGCACCACCAGATCGCCCTTGGCCAACACAGAAAATGCATATGGCCCCGCATGTTCCAGCCATCCCGACATACATCGCACTACAAGCCCGCTTTCCGGCAAACAAACCGTTCCGGGACAATGCAGCTGTTGTTGGCAGAGGATCGCTTCCGGCTCCCCCACCTCTAATACGTCATAGCGTCGAACCAGCGTCACACCGCCTGGAAATCTGGCATAAGCCGACGGCCGCTTGGTCATCACCAACGCCTCTGCCTGGGCAATGTGACAGGCTTCCGGCTCCGGTACACCGTTTTGCTTGAAAAACGCCGCCAGGATTCTACTGCGAACCGCCGGTGCCTGCTGTTGTAACCACTTGACCTCCAACGGCGCCTTTGGTTCGGAAAGTGCGTCCAGCGCCGCATCGTCCTGCCGCAGCCGCAGGGCCATGGCAGACAGGTTTTGCACCAATTTGGGATTTTCCTGTTTCAAAAGGGGCATCACCTGGTGGCGTAGCCGGTTGCGCAAAAATACATCTTCGTCGTTGGTGCTATCGTGCACATGGGGAACCCCCCAGTTCGCAAGATAGTCCAAGGCCTCCTGATGGGTCACCAAAAGCATGGGCCGGATCACCCTGCCCCGCACCGGGGCGATGCCCCCTGGCCCCTTTAGGCCGGTGCCCCGCACCAGATGGAGCAGTATCGTCTCAGCATTGTCATCCGCTGTATGCGCCGTGGCCACGAGGCCGTCAAGCTTCCCAAAAAAGGAATACCTTGCCTCCCGGGCCGCCGCCTCCAGCCCCTTGGGGCCAGCCTGCACAAAGCCTTCTCCCATGGTCAGAGGAATCTGGTAGCCTTCACAAAACTGCCGGACGAATGCTGCGTCTCGATCTGATTCCTCGCCCCGCAGATGGTGATTGAAATGCGCGGCTTCCACCGAAATTTCCAGCTTATCCCGCAGCTCCCACAGGCACCACAACAGCGCCATGGAATCCCCACCGCCGGACACGGCGCAAAACACCCGATCTCCGGGCCGCATCATCTGTTCTTGCCGCAAAAAGCGCAGCACCTTATTCCGCATGCTTCCACTCCCGATCGGCAAAAGTGGTAAACTGGGGCAACCACTGAAGCTTCACTGTGCCAGTCTCTCCATGGCGGTTTTTGGAAACGATACACTCCGCCACGTTTTTCTCTGGGGAATCCTCATGATAATAGTCGTCCCGGTATAGAAACAGCACCTCGTCCGCATCCTGCTCAATGGCGCCGGACTCCCGCAGATCCGACAAAATCGGCCGCTTATCGGTGCGACTCTCCGTGGCGCGAGAGAGCTGGCTCAGACAGATCACCGGCACGTTTAACTCCTTGGCCATGATTTTCAAAGCCCGGGAGATCTCACCTACCACCGTCACCCGGTTATCCCCGCCTTTGCCGTAGCCAGAACCGGTCATGAGCTGTAGATAATCGATCACCACCAGCCCCAGATTATCCAGCTGGCGGCACTTGGCGTTGATTTCCGCCACGGTGATGGACGGGTTATCGTCCACCCGGATATCCGTCTGGCTCAAAGCGGCGGAGGCCATAGCCAGCTTCGTCCACTCCTCCTCTGAAAGCTTCCCCGTCAACATCTTTTGGCTATCTACAAAGCTCTCCCCTGACAATAGGCGCATAGCTAGTTGCTCCCGGGACATCTCAAGGGAGAACAGTGCAACTGTCTTTTGGTATTTCTTGGCCACATTCAAACCAATGTTTAAGGCAAAAGAAGTCTTGCCCATGGCCGGGCGGGCCGCAATCAGCACCAAATCCGACTTATTCAGGCCATTGATCTTGGTATCTAAATCCCGCAGGCCAGTGGACAGACCGGGAATGAGAGAATCAGACCGGCTCAACTCTTCCAACCGGTCGAACACCTTGTGCAAAATCGTCCCGATGTGCTCAAGTGTGTCTCCCCGCTCCCCTTTTCGTAGGGCATAGATCTTCTTTTCCGCGCTCTCCAGCATCTCCTCCGGGGTGCCGACCTGAGAATAGACCGTCTCGGAGATATCTGCCGCCGCCTGGGCCAAGCTGCGTAGCATGGATTTATCCCGTACAATCGACGCATATCGCACCGCGTTGGCGGCAGTAGGGGTAATCTCCATGAGCTGCTGGACATAGCTCTGGGAGGAATCCTGATAATAGCCCAATTCCCGCAGCTTATCCAACACCGTTACCGGATCGACCACTTGGGAAAAATGAAACATGGTATAGATGGCTTCATACAGCTCTTTGTTCTGCTGTAGGAAGAAATCCTCCGGCCGCAGAATTCCGATTATCTCTGAAATACAGCGGCTGTCGATCAGAATCGATCCCAGAACCGCCTGCTCCGCCTCCAAGGACCGGGGTGCCTGTCTGGCCATCAATTCCTCATCCATACGCGATCTCCTCTCTTTCCCAACAGTGGGCTGTTATGAAATTTCTTCAATCCGCACCGTCAGAGGTGCGTTCACCTCATAGCCCAGCTTGCAGCGCACGCGATAGGTGCCCACATTTTTAATCGTATCCTCCAGCACCAGCTTCCGCTTATCCAGAGAAATTCCGGTCTGGGCCTTTAGGGCATCGGCAATCTCCTGGCTGGTCACCGCGCCAAACAGCCGGCCAGCTCCACCGCCCTTTGCCTTTACAACCAATGTCATTCCCTTGAGCTTTTCCGCCGTTTCCATTGCCTCAGCCTTCTCTCGGGCAATGCGATCCTGGTTGGCTTTGTCGTTCATCCGCATGGTGTTCACTGCGTCAGCCGTAGCCTCAATCGCAATCTTCCGGGGCAATAAATAGTTTCTGGCATAGCCGTCGCTAATCTCCAGCATCTGGCCCTTTTTCCCTTTTCCTTTTACATCTTGTAGCAAAATCACCTTCATGGCTTCTATGCTCCTATTCCAATAGATTTACGGTGGAAAGCCCGGCTTCCAGCCGCGCCTTTTCCCGTATTGTTGCCAAAGCTGATAGAATATGCCGCGTTAAAGTCAATATGGTTTTGACTACACGCCTTACATCCTTTCAAACTAGCATTTGGGGGGCAGACTTTACGCTTTGCCCTTTGCAAAAGCTTCCCCGTTTTTCATCGATAGACCTATTATCTGGATTAATCATCATAATACTGGTCGATAGACGTTTTTAGTCTTTCCAGCACTTCATTCACAGTCGCACCGCGCACCTGCGCGCCCGCCGTTGCCGCGTTTCCGCCGCCGCCCAATGGCTCCAAAATCACCTGCACATTGGCATTCCCAATGGATCTGGCGGAGATCACTACCTCATTGTTTTGGGGGTACAGTACAAACGACGACCGAATTCCAGAGATATTCAGCATTTCATCCGCCGCCTGGGCTGCCAAGGTTCGAGAGGTTTCCCTCTGCAACGCCGCGATGGCAATTTCATCCCGGTACTTTGTAATGGCGCGGACAATTTCATATCTGGCCATGGTGTCTTCATAGTCGTTCTGCATCAGCTTTTTGACTTCGACAGTATCGGCCCCCAATCTCCGTAGAAATGCCGCCGCCTCAAAGGTGCGCTCACTGGTACGGACATTAAAGCTCTTGGTATCCAGGCAAATACCAGCCAGCAAAGACTTGCTCTCAATAGGCAACACATCGTCTTTTTCCACCCCATATTGCAGCAACTCCGTCACCAACTCCGAGGCAGAGGAGGCCGCTGGTTCATGGAGATTGACCACTACCGGATTGATATAATCCGCTGCCCGGCGGTGATGATCGATCACACAAACCTTGGAAAGAGACTCCAATAGGGGCCTGCATTCCACCTGATCCGGGCGATTGGTGTCCACCACCACCAGCACACTACCGCTGTCACACAGTAACAAAGCATCCTGCCCAGAGATAAATACGTCCCGATACTCTGGCGTCTGGCGAATCTGATCAATCAGCTTTTCAGAGGCATTTTTTTCCAAGTCCGCCACAATGTAGGCTTTCTTGCCCTTTTTCCGGCACAGACAACAGACGCCCACTGCCGCGCCAATGGCGTCCATATCCGCATTCTTGTGGCCCATGATAAAAATCTTGCTGCTCTGACCAAACAGCTCCAGCAGAGAATTGGCTGTCACCCGGGAGCGAACCCGGCTCCGGTGGCCGGTCTCCTGGGTGTGTCCACCGTAAAACGTAAAGTCCATCCTGTTTTTCACAACAGCCTGACAGCCGCCACGGCTGAGGGCCATTTCAATGGATAACGCCGCAAAATTATAGCTCTCCTCAAAATCCATGCCCTCTACCCCTAGGCCAAAGGAGATTGTGGCAGCCAACCCAGAGGGATTGGACACCTTTTGAATCTGCTCCAGCAGAGAGAACTTCCGTTCAATGGCATCATTGAGATCCCGTTGTTCAAACACAAACAAGAACCGATTCCGCTCCAGTCTTCGAAGCAGGCCATGGTAGCCCTCGGTCCACTTGGTAATCACGTCATTAAGTGAAGCGTTTAAATTCGAAATCGAGCTTTCCGGCAAATTTTTGATCAATTCCTCATAATTATCCACCAGAATAATCGACACCACCGGCCGAGAGCGCACATATTCATCCCGCACCAGATACAGTTCAGTCAAGTCCACCAGGTACAGACTACCGAGCAACGTGCCGTCAGGATCGTCCCCTCGGATGGCTGTACCATAGATCCGGTAGCGCTTTCCCCGCAAGGTTACATCGTAGGGATATTCTGTCTTGCCGGAAGCCAACCACTCTGTAGAGAAGCCGGGGAGCAAATCTGCAATCTTCTGCTCATTCATAGAGTCCCGATAGCCGGAGATGGCAAAAAAGGCATCGTTACAGACCTGAATCACGCCGTCTGAAAGCCGAATAAGCGCGGAAGGGAACGGAAGCTGACCAGAAGACTTTCCTTCCAGGCTTTTGGTAGCCGTTTTCACATAGGCCAGCAAAGCCCGGCGCCGCCGCTTCTGCCGCACGCCCTGGTAAAGGAGCAGCACAAATACAATTGCCGCCTCAATCCCGCCCAGTAGATATTGCCGCTGGATCAACGCTGCCGCCACAAATCCCAACAAAACAACAAAAAACAATTGGAATCCTGGCTGGAGCAACCGGCCAAGCTTTTTATTCACACAATTTCCCCCTTCCCTCAAATTATTGAGATCCAGTAAAAACTTATAAACGATATTATAGCATCTTTACCTCCTATGTGCAACAAATTTTCAATGGTTTTTCTAAAATTTGGTTTTTTCCGTTGGTCCATTGCGAAGAATTGCATACTGGTTGCTGAAAAAAAGAGTATACATTTTAAGAACTTTGTGGTATACTAGAAATAGTTTGCGCCGGGTGGGCAGACCCGGGCACGATCCGCTGTCTCTGCGGCAGCAGCGTTTAAACATCGTTTTTATCAAGCAGGCGTTTTTTTCTACAATGGCGTGACGGGGCCGGCGTGGAGAAGGCGGGTGCTGGTTCTTTTATGTATTTATTAGATAAAAGTTGTTTATTGAAAGGAGTTTTGTTATTTGGCAGAAAAATTAAAGATTATTCCTCTGGGTGGACTGGATGAAATCGGTAAAAATATTACCGTTTTGGAATATGGAAAAGATATGATTGTGGTGGACTGCGGCGTAGCCTTTCCAGATGA
>CAOJND010000037.1 GCA_948439445.1 uncultured Eubacteriales bacterium
AAAGCAGGCCCAGAGCAGAAACACCGTCAGCCCGTCTGCAAAAATATTCAGTGCGGTGCCAATAATGAACTCATCGCTTTGAAACTTCACCACAAAGAGCGCAAAAAACAGGCCCACAAAACACCCGACCAAAATGGCCAGCAGCACCCCCAGCCAAGCCGAGCCGGTCAGGACACTGGCCGCCACGGCAGAAAAGGCGCCGATTAAAATCATGCCGTCCATGCCGATGTTCATGATGCCGGCGTGCTCTGTCAGCAAGCCTCCCATTCCCGCCAGGGCCACCGGCGTAGCGGCGCGAAGCATCTGCCGGAACAGTCCGGCTGTCAAAATTCCCATGCTACCGCGCCCCCTTTTTCTGTTCCAGCCTGGCCCGGAGCAGCTTGGACACACCGCTCTCCGCCGCCAGGAAGAAGATAATTACCGCCTGCATAATCCGATACAGCTCCCCGGGAACCCCGGCGTTCAGCTCCATGCCTGCAGCGCCAACCTTTAAAAAGGCAAATAAAAAGCTGATGCCAATAATTCCCACCGGCCGGTAGCGCATGATCATAGCCACCAGCAGGCCGTCAAAATAATACTCGTTGCTGATGCCGTCCTGATAATTTCCCTTCAGGCCGTACACCTCGAACATGCCCACCAGACCGCACAGCGCGCCGGAGATCACCATGGCGCCTATCACCAGCCGGTCCACCCCCAGACCGATGTACTTGGAAAACCGGGGATTTTGCCCGGTGAGCTTCATCTCATAGCCGGTGGTGGTTTTGCTCATCACATACCAGATCAGCAAGGCGATCACTGCCGAGGCGAAAATCGCCGTGGTGAGATTGGAGCCGCGGATCAGCTTTGGAAATTGCAGGGCGGGGGAAAGGGTATCCGTCCCGGAGACCCGATTGCCCTGGGTGGTCTTCCACGGTCCATTGGCCAGGTAGGAGCAGAAGTAAATGGCAATGGAGTTCATCATGATGGTGGTGATCACCTCGTTGACCTTCAACTTCACCTTTAGCCAACCGGGAATAAACGCGTAAAAGCCGCCCACGGCCATGGCCCCCAGAACCGCCAGGAGAATCACCAGCGCTGGTGGTCCTCCGGATAGCTTTGCTCCAATGTAGGCTGAGACAATGGCCCCCAGGTATAGCTGCCCCTCGCCGCCCACGTTGAAAATGCCCACCCGGGCGCCAATGGCGCAGGCAAGGCCGGTGAGAAACAGCACCATGGCGTATTCCAAGGTATTGCCAAACTGCCGTTTGGTCCAAATCCCTGTGAAAAATTCCCCCAGGCTATCACAGCCGGTGGCGCCCTTTAGCAATTCGCCATAGGCTGTCCAGGGATTGTGGCCGGTCAGCGCCATAATTCCAGCCCCTACCCCCAGCGCCAGGATCAGCGCAGCCAGCAGAGAGATCAGGTAGCTCCAATCTATTTTACGCTTCATGGCCTCTCTCCTCTCGATCTCCCGTCATGTAATAGCCCAGTTCCTCCTTTTTCACGGAGCCGGCGGCAAATGTTCCGGTGACCCGGCCTTCGTAAATCGTGATGATCCGATCCGATAACCGGAACACCTCGTCCAGATCCGCGCTGCACAGCAGGATTGCCGCGCCCGCTTCCCGTTTTTCCAAAATCCAACGGTGGATAATTGCAATGGCGCCCACGTCCACCCCCCGGGTGGGCTGGGAAATCACCAGTACCTGGGCATCCTGGGAAAATTCCCGCGCCACTACCACCTTTTGCATATTGCCGCCGGACAGGCTACCCACCGGCACATCCACGCCAGCCGCCCGGATATCGAACCGGTCAAATAGGGTTTGGGCATAGGAACGGATGGATTTTCGGTTTTGATGAATGCCAAACTTTTGAAATTGTGCGCATTTCTGTTTGCCTGCCAGCAGGTTGTCCGCGATGTCCAGTCCCAAGCACACCCCGGTCCGCATCCGGTCCTCCGGCACATGGGCCATACCCAAATCTCGAAGTTGCCCGGGGGTTTTTCCATTGACCTTTTCTCCCCGAAGCAGAACCTGGCCGGAGGTGATGGGGCGCATCCCGGTGATGGCCTCTAAAAGCTCGCTCTGGCCGTTTCCCTCAATGGCGGCAATGCCCAAAATCTCTCCGGCGCGGACCTGTAGACTGAGGCCCTTCACGGCGGAAAGTCCTCTGTCATCCTGAACCCACAGCTTGTCCGTCTGAATCTGCACCTCGCCAAAGCTGTGAGACTTTACCGGCTCGCTTTGCACGATCTCCCGGCCTACCATCATGGTGGATAAAATCCGCTCATTTACATCTTTTGTCTGCTCCACACCAATCAGCTTTCCCTGGCGCATCACCCCCACCCGGTCGGAAATGGCCATCACCTCGTACAGCTTGTGGGTGATGAGAATGACGGTCATGTGCTTTTCCTCCACCATCCGGCGAAGCATGGCAAATAGTTCCTGGGTCTCCTGGGGGGTCAAAACCGCCGTGGGTTCGTCCAAAATCAGCACGTCCGCCCCGCGATACAGGGTCTTCAAGATCTCCACCCGCTGCTGTTGGCCCACGCTGATCTGGCTCACAAGATCTCCTGGCTCCACATGTAGGCTGTAGGTCTGGCTCAAAGCCCGGACCTGGGCCTGGGCGGCTTCGTCGTCAAAAAAAAGCCCCATCTTGCGCGGCTCCCGGCTTAGCACAATATTTTGGGCCACGGTAAAGCTTGGCACCAGCATAAAATGCTGATGCACCATGCCCACCCCCTGGGCGATGGCCTGCCGGGGATTCCAATCCGTAACGGGCCGCCCTTTGATCCGCACTTGCCCCGCTGTGGGCGTGAGAATGCCATAGAGAATGTTCATCAGCGTGGTTTTACCCGCGCCGTTCTCCCCCACCAGAGCAAAAATTTCTCCCTGGTCAATGGTCAGCGACACATCATCGTTGGCCTTCACCCCGGGAAATTCCATGGTAATATGTTCCAACTCCACCACAGGCTTCATATATCTACCCCTTACCCTTTCGTTTCCGTCCCAAATAGCGGTTTACGGTATGTTGATAGTCCAAATATGGCCGGCCAAACACGGCCAAAAGATGGGGCTCCTCCACATTGACGATCTGCAAATGCAATAACAGCACGCCAAGCAGAGAAAGGACAAACAGTCCCCAGGAAAAAAACAGGTAGACAATGCCTATGTACACCAGATCAAAGCCCAAAAACGCCGGATTTCGGCTGTATCGGTACACGCCGGTGGTCACCAGGCCGGTATGCTCCGACTCCGGTACCCCGACCCGCCAGTTTTTTCCCATTCGCCCCATTGCCGCCGCAAATACCGCCACGCCGGAAAATCCGAACCCCGCGCCAATCCACCGAAATACAGGGGGCAGTATGGACTGGTTTCGGACAATGCACGCAAGCTCCGCTGCCGGGATCATAATGCTTACCACTTGCAGTCCCAGCTCAATCCACTTCGGCATACCTACCGTTCCCTTGCCCAGCCGGCCGGTCTGAATTCCCTGTTTTTTTTGGGAAAAGAGCTTACAAAAATAGCAGCTATAAAACGCCAGCAAAATTCCAGCGCCCAACAACTGATAGATCATCCTGGATCCCCCTATTGGAAAGCGCCGGGCTCTTGCATCAGCATGGGTGTCAGCATGGGCTTCCCAAATTCCTCTATAAACTTCTGGCATTTGATTAAAAACACATAGTACACATTGTAGCCGCAGCCCAGCATAGTCTCTACATTTCCCTGACCCTTGGCCAGGATCACGTCTGCCTGTTCCAAAGCCTGCTTTGCCTGCACTCCAATGTCACTTAGCTCTGTCCCGGCGATGACGGAACCGTTGTCGATCACAGGAAATGGAATTCCCACTGCCGCGGCATCCTCCCGGGTGGCATCATTCAGGGCAGGACCGCCCCGTACACAAAATGTAATCTCCAATTGAGGATAAGCCTTGGCTAGCTCCTCTGCCAAAATTCGGTCAAATCCAATTTCCCCGGCATTATCCGTCACATATAAAAGCCGCTTCGCCCCGGCAAGATCCGCCAAAAGCGCGGCATAGACCTGTTGATCCAGATCAATTTCCCGGCTTTTCGCCAAGAGCTGGTCCAGCTCGTTAAAATCCACCTGATCCTGTAATGCCGAAAAATCCAGGTAATTTCCCAATACAGCGCATTGCAGCGCACCATACACTGGATCCGCCGCCGATTTTACCATAGCCCGAATGGCGTCCAGCCGCGCCAACACAAACTGATTGGATGCCCGTTTTTCCGCCTGATATCGATCGGGAGACAGCCCATAAAATCGCTGAAACAGCGCTGTGATCGCCGGGCCGTAATAGGGCGAACTGGCCTCCGGCGGGCCGGAGGCGATGATCTTCAGCAGCTCCCGGGCAAAGGCCATGGCCGTATCCTCGTCGCCCAAAGCACGAGCCGTTTTCAAATGCCGCCGGAGCAAACACTCCAGGCAGGCGGTGGTCAGTTTCATGGATCTTCCTCCATCTATTTATTCTGCAGGCGGCTTTGTCTGTAATCCGGTAAGCTTTATCGTGAGCAATTTGTATAGCATACTGCTGACCGCGCTGGTGAGCACCAGGCTGGCGCCTCCGTTTTCATTTTCCGGCACCAGAGCCTGGTCTGCCGCCTCCCGCACCTGGTCGATGAACAACCGGGTGGTTGTGGTCATCTTCCACACAAAATCATTATAAATGTGGCGGATGGCCTCCTCACTGGTATCCTCTTGCAAGACACTCTGAATCTCCGCCAGGGTCAAGCTCTGCTTCATAGCCACAATCATCACCAGACAGGCCAAATGCCGCCGGCCATAGCGCTTTCGCACTGGCGCGGGCATCACCTTCAGCCGGACATAATTGTTTACCGCGCTGGCAGTCACCACTGGATTCTTTTCATCGTGGGGAATGAGATCCAGATATCGCTCCACCAACAGCAGCACTTGGTCCATATATAGATCCATATCCGGAAGCTCCTCCCAGGTGGGCAGCCGGTAGCTCTCCATATAACGCTGCCAGCGATTCAGCTTCTCCCGGATCAATTCCTTATCATACGCCATCATGCCCACCTCCTTCGGCCTCAGTATACCACATTCCCAAAATGGACGCAAGAATTCCCCTAAAATATTCCACGGTTTTTTGAAAAAAACAGCTTTACATTGTGATGTACATGGTATATAATAATATTATATATTAGATTCAACTTAGGAGGGTTCTTATGTCCTTTGCACTATTTACCGATAGCTGCTCCAATTTGCCCAATGCGCTACGAAAAGACCTGGATATTCAGGTGCTGCCCTGTAGCTACAGCATGGACGGCGAGCAGAAATTGTTCACTGGAGATCTGGACACTTTTGATTTTCACACCTATTATGATCGTTTGCGGCAGGGCAGTCTGGTCTCTACCTCTTTGGTGAATACCCAGGAATTTTTAGATCTGTTCCGCCCGGCACTGGAAGCGGGACAGGATCTTCTATATGTTGGGCTTTCCTCTGGCGTCAGCGGTACATTCCACGCGGCGCAATTGGCGGCACAGGAATTACGTGAGCAATTTCCCAATCGGGTGATTCGCCTGGTGGATTCCCACAGCGCCGGTTGCGGCGTGGGAATTTTGACCTGCAAAGGCGCCGATTTACGCAATGAGGGGAAAAGTGCCGGGGAAGCGGGGGACATTCTGGAGAAGATCAATCTGCTGGACTATTTCACGGTGGACGATCTGAAGCATTTGTACCGCACCGGACGGCTCAGCGCCGCCGGGGCACTGCTCGGCTCTGTGCTGAACATCAAACCCCTGCTTCGGGGAGATGAAAGCGGGCATATTGCCGCCTGTGGCAAGTGCCGGGGGCGAAAGAAAGCGATTCGTGAACTGGTGGCCCGGTATACCGCAGAGCATGATCCCGGCCAACTGGACCGGGTAGCCATCTCCCATGGGGATTGTCTGGAAGAGGCTCAGGAGTTGGCCCAGATGGTGCAGGAAGTCGCCAAACCAAAGCATCTATTTATCGTACCCCATGAGCCATTTACCGGCGCCCATGTGGGCCCCGGGATGCTGGCCCTGTTTTTCTTCGGTAAGGGTTTAGCCGTCAGAGCATAACAAAAAATATGGTGGCGGGCCGGGAAGTTTTTAATTCCCGGCGCGTTTGATCTTTTCTTGGGGTAGAAGGATCCATTTTTTGCGCTGTCATAGGGATATACAAAAAGTTATGCACACTTTCCACAGGTTTTTCCACAGGGTAAATGCTGTAAAATCCTGGCTTTTCTTTTCTTTTTTCCGGTTTTTCCAGGAACCACTAAAGGATTTCACACAGTCTGTGTTATGTAACATTCCGCATAACCACTTCTATACAAATTGGATGTTTCCCATCTTAAGATGATTTCCCTGCCAATGATGCTTCCCCTAGATGTTCCAATTGGCCTGCATTGCTTGGGCAATTCCCCTTCCTACCAGACTTTCAATCAAAACAACCGCAAAAACATATGAATTTTCTTCTTGTATAGCAACTACGTAACCGCTGCCCTTTCGCCCATCTACGATGAAGCAGCATCGAACAGCACCATCATACAATTCTAGCCGCTTCTTTTGAGAAATCTGAACGATGAGCACTGTGTAGTCCAGGAGGGAAATATCCATGTTCTTGCATATCTGCCGGTCCTTGCACAGAACGGCGCACAGGTTATATGATGATGTCGTTGTAACAACAAATATCAACGGAAGATTCGTTAGAAAATTTTACGAGGCGTGCAGTCCATAAGGTTTAACGCTTAAAATCCAGAAAGAATTCATCATATAACACCTCATTCATTTCAATTCCCAGCAACTCATTAATCACGCGGTCTGGATTAATTAACTCCGCCTTAGAAATTTCCTCCAAATCTGATATTTGAACGTATCTTTTTATATTTTGATGTGCTTTTTGTAGCAATTTTTCTCGGCTATCCGGACAGAGCGCTGCCAAATTGCAATAAGGTAACACGGTATTGACATACAGCTCAATGGATTTCTTTAAATGAGAAATTGCTTGTGTACGGTTCTCTTGCATCATTGCTTCTCTTGCCAGGATATATTTGCCGACAGCCCGTAATTTATTATCCTCATCTGAAGGGAAATTTAGCAGTAGCGTGCGATTACGTGTAGATATACTACCACTTTCCGTTAGCTCTATATACGCGCTAATTAGGATCGCCCGCACGTCTTTTAATCGCGACCATATGCGCTCTAATAAGACAATAGCAGTTTCATAATCCCCGATGGGTGGAAAATCGAGCAGTAAAGCCAATCGCAATAAGGAATCTGCGGTTTGGTTGACAGAGAATTGTCGAATCAGATAGGTTTGCTCCAGATAGGAAGCAGCATCTTCATCCTGCTCTATCAGTCGTATTCCATCTAGCATGCAATTTACCGCCCGACTTTGTTTATTTACTTTTGTGCGAATTCGCTTTGCACTCATTGAACCAGGAATAATGGTTAAGTAAAAAAGCAAATAAGGATCATCATACTTGGATACGTCAATCTCCCATGTACAATATGCTATGCTGTAGATAAATGCCAATCCGAGTACTGTTACAGAAAGATCTACCACAAATCTGGTTATCTTATAGTCTTTTTCACGGTATTTTTTCCATTTTACCATCCACACCCAAGTAAAAGTGAATATGGTAGACAACAGAATTAATGTATTCGGAATTGTGGATCTCTCCAAAAAAAGCGGTATCCATACATAAAAATACATCGGCACAATCCAGCAGCTATACGCTATAAAGTTGTTAAATCTAGTCACTAATAATTTCATACTACAACCTATAACTTTACTTAAAGCCAGCACCTCAGAAATTACGGTTAGCAGGCATACACAGTAAACCCATACGGAATTCCCCATTTGGAGTATTTAATTCCGAAATAGATTCCTTTTTTTCCTCCGACTATACAATCCCAGATTGCAACAGCAAAACTGCGTATTGTTGGAATACACACAATAGTACCAACAACTGTAAATATAAATTAAATACCTATTTCAGGCCAAGCACCAAAATGGCACGCTTCTGACTGTATATTGTAGTATGGTTTCTCTATTACTCCTGTGTGGATTGTTCCTGGTTGTTTTTCCAATTTTCATAGTCTTCCATGTAATCATGGTCTATATCCCGGCCAAGATTTCTACCAAAGTCATCCAGCATATCCAGGACAATCCATCGCCCGTCGTGATTCCACAGCCAAACCACCCAATCAATTCCTTCTGCAGAGCCCTCTATTTCTCCATTATAGGTAAATGATATACCTTCCCCTAAATGTAGCTCCGCAAAATTTCCGTCTTGTTCAATCGAATGGAAAAAATAGCGGATGTGATAATCCTCTCGCATAATACCGCTTTCTTTTCTATAATTCCGGTAATAGTAAACATAACTATTATAATATTGGGGAAATTTCTCTAATCTTTCCGTCAGAGTGCCACCGGCCTTGTCTGCCCATTCATCGGCACTTTTTATTACGGTATTATCCGGTTGCTGGGAAATCTCATCTTTCAACCGCTGTAACTGCTCTTGGGTCAGGCCTGCTGCGGTTTTCGGGAGAAAATCATGTTCCGTGTAGATATACATATCATCCGTGGTCTCCCGGAGAAAAGCAGTTGCGGCCTCATATGGATCTTGGGCTTCCTCCGGAATGGTCGGTTCCGATTCAGTTACTTCCGTCGGTTGCTCGGTAGACTCATCCGTAGGTGGCTCAGTGGGCAAACTGGTCGACTTTGTCGTGGCAGGTTCCGTAGGGGAATTCGTTTCCGGCAGCTCTGTTGTAGCTTGGATTGTTTGATTGGTAGAGTTTGTTGCAGCTACTTTTCCTGAAGTACAAGCGGAGAAACCTAAGAGTAGCATAAAAATACAAATCAGGGCCATTAAATTTAACCTTATGTGATTCATGGTCATCCTCCTTTCAAAAGACTGATCTGGTAAAAAGTTTTCCCTCTACTTCTCCTTCCTGTATGTATTATTTTATATTATAGATTTATCATTGTCAATTCACACTTATAGAAAAATTACTATGATTTTTTTAGATAGAGTCACACGTTTGAAAATAAATGTTTCAAAAAAGAAAATCCCGGACAAAAAGAAAATCTTTTCATCCGGGGTATATACCTTATAAAGGAAATTGTTTTATCTTGGCGAATCTCCTGGGATATTGGGGCGGCGTTTTCCGGCATTTTCGCAGAACCAGCAGCGTATGGGAAGTCCCCTCCAAAAGATACTCCTCCATTTTTTCCAATTCCAAACCAAGCTCTGTTATGGCCCGCTTGGCTTCTGCCAGCTCCTGCGCAGCAGCTACGCCTTTCATGGCCACCACCGCGCCGCCAACCTTGACATAGGGCGCCATCAATTCCAACAACATCGGCAGCCGGGCCACCGCCCGGCTCACCGCTACGTCATATTCTTCCCGACAGGAAGCCACTGCTTCCTCTGCTCGGGCTGCCACACAATGGGCCTCAATGCCCAACTCCTGTAGACACGTCTGCAACCATGCAATTCGTTTTCCCAAGGAGTCCAAAAGGGTTAAATTTAACTCAGGACAGGCAATTTTCAGCGGTACGCCGGGAAATCCGGCGCCACAGCCCACATCGATCACCTGTTTTCCCGCCAGATCTACTGCTTTTAAAACGGTTAAACTATCCAGCAAATGTAGCCGCGCCACTTGGGCTGGATCTGTGATCGCCGTCAAATTCATCACCTGGTTTTGCCGGAGCACCGCCTCTCCGAACCGGCACAACTGTTCCACACGCGGTGGATCTAATGCCAGCTCTAGGCTGGGCAACCCCTGCTCCAACGCTCTTCGCATGAAATCCATCATCCTTCCTTTGGCAAAGCGTTCACAATGCCGGAAAGGTCCACCGCATTTTTATCGTAGGGATTGAACGCAGGCGCCTCCTGATTCTCCTGGAGTGAAGGCTTTACTACCATCTGATAGTACCAGCTGACCAACTCATCGGTCACAGCGCCATAGGCCAAAGTACCGCGCTGATCCCCACTGGTTTTAATATAGGTATCGTTCACCGTATCCGCCAGCTTAGTAGCCTTTTCATTTCTCTTCGCGGTAAAAAACTGGTTGTACCCGTCTAGATCATGCTTTAACAATTCATTACATCCCGCGTTGACCAAAGACGCATCTTGCCGGTCCGCATAATAAAGGGTGTTATAACAGTAACTATAGGCCATAAAATATGCGGAATACTGGAACTGAATGTCCTGATTTGCCTGGCATGCCAAAAATCCTGCAAAGCTGGCATCCTCTTCATTGGCAATGGACATCCGGTGAGCCATTTCATGGCCCATGGTAAAGGGAAGGGAAACCACCGGAATTTCCGGATTTACCGCTGCCTCTCCTGTCAAGGGAAAGGTAAAGCCGGTAATGCCCATAGAGGTGTACAGTTCGTGGAAGCCCAGTTTTTTTACCGGTTTGAGACTTCCACAGAAAACCGATTCCATATCTTCATACACCAATGTGCGGAACCCATCCCCGCACTTTTCCGCTAATACTTCAAAGGAGTCATAAATAGGGTCCTGGTTGCCGTCGCGTTTCACTTGCGATGCCAACGCATTGGCTTTATCCCGATAATAGATCGTAGCCTCTTTCAATTCATCGTACACATAATCCATCATTTCCAGCCGGATATCTTCTGCCAGAGGGCCGGAAAAATAGTTTAGCCCGTAAATTCCCGTGTGCAAAAAGAACACGATGCTGGCCGCTGCCAAAACCCATCCAAACCACTGAATGGGGTTCCATCGTAGCAAAATCATTAATACAATGGTAGCCAGTAGGATTAAAATTGCGATCAAAGCCAGCAGCTGCCACACCAGATAGTCCACACTACCGGACCATTGGGTTAGAAAAGTCTGAACGGATCTGGTAATATAAGGATATACCAGGTCTACGACCGTACTGTAACTCTCTCCCAATTTCATAAAAAACCAGGAAAATGCTGCAAAGACCAGGGCAACTAGGTAACCACGCCAATATTTCAAAGTGACATCCCCTTTCGGGCAAAGGTATAATCCTTGTTAGTATAGCACATATTTTTGAATTTGTCTGCCCCTAAAATGATAAATTTTGCGCTTTGTCTCGTTTCTTCTCGAAAAAGCCCTTTTCTAGCGGGCGTCTCCGGCCCTTCTTCCATAGAGATAAATTCCAATAAATCAAGCTTTTCCAGTTTTACTCCCAGTCATTCCATAAAACGAAGGGTTTTTTACAACGGAAAAAAGCTTCTTCTACTATAGTATTTATATAATAGAAAGAATATGATCAGTAGTAATAGTAGTAGTAGAAATTTATGTGGAAAAGTCAAAAAAGTCCTAGAGACTGTAAGATAAATTTTTCCACAGGCTGGTTGCGGGCTTAGACATGTTTTCAACTTTCCTGTGGATAGAAAAAAGTGGGAGAATGTATCCACAGAAAATAATTCCACTTTCCACACCGTGTGTGGAAAAATGAATACACAGGCGATTGCCATTGGTTTTGATCTGTGTTACAATAGAATTATAAAAGGACAAAGAGGTGTTATGATGCTAAAATCCTATTTGATGATTTTTTTTGTCTCCATGGTACCTTTGGTGGAGCTGCGATTGGCGGTTCCGATGGGGGTAAAAATGGGTTTACCATTTCTGCCTTCTATTGTGGTATGTGGGATAGGAAATATGATTCCGGTTCCGATTATTTATTATTTCGCCCGAAGAATCTTGATTTGGGGAGAGAAAAAGCGGGGGATTGGAAAAATCTGTAGTTTTTTCTTAAGGAAGGGAGAACGGGCAGGACAGAAGCTGGTTGCCAAGACAGGACGGGGCGGCTTATTTCTGGCGCTGCTGTTGTTTGTAGGCATACCAATCCCTGGAACTGGAGCCTGGACCGGTACGTTGGCGGCCAGCTTTTTGGATATGGGATTTCGTTCTACGGTTGCAGCGGTCTCTCTGGGTGTAATATTAGCCGGGGTGATTATGGGAATCGCCAGCACCGGTGTACTGGGAATACTGGGCTTATAGGTTGAAAGGAGGGGGACATGCTAGAAAAAGGTCAGATTTATGAGGCTCTGGTGGAGGATTATACCGCCGAAGGAAACGGCGTAGCCCATATCCAGGGCTGCGCCGTATTTCTTCCCAATGCCATCGCTGGAGAACAGTGCCTGGTTCGGATTGAAAGGATGGGAAAAACCTGGGC
This sequence comes from uncultured Eubacteriales bacterium, assembly GCA_948439445.1. Classification (GTDB taxonomy): domain Bacteria; phylum Bacillota; class Clostridia; order Oscillospirales; family Oscillospiraceae; genus Faecousia. Next base: position 12,155 of record CAOJND010000037.1, read on the forward strand.
CGCCGGAAAAATGACACAGATCTTAGAGCGATCCAGCCATCGGGTCAATCGGGATTGTCCGGTGGCCAAGCTGTGCGGCGGTTGTGATTTTCGTCACATGGATTATCAGGAGGAACTCCGGTTGAAGGCGGAACGGGTCCGACAGACGTTAAACCGGATTGGGGGAGAATCCCTGGAGACGGTGCCAATTTTAGGTGCACCCCGGCGAAACGGCTATCGGAATAAGGCTCAATACCCTGTAACCATGGAAAAGGGAAAAGCGGTGGCCGGTTTTTTCCGTTCCGGTACCCATGAAGTCATTGTAACGCCAAGATGTGTTCTTTTGCCAAAGGAAATGGATCAGGTAAAAGAGCTGGTGCTGGAATATATGAACCGGGAAGGGGTTTGCGCCTATGATGAGGCGGCGCAGACCGGCTTGGTGCGGCACATCTATGTCCGGCGTGGCGCCGTGTCCGGTGAGATTCTGGTATGTCTGGTGGTAAACGGAAGAAAGATTCCCCGGTCAGGGGAGTTGATCCGCAGGCTAAAGACGGTGAAAGGATTTACTACCCTGGTGTTGGGGGTGAATACCAAAGCGGGAAACAGCGTTTTGGGGGAGGAGTTTATTACGCTTGTGGGGCCGGGATATATTGAAGATACGTTATGCGGTCTGAATTTCCGTCTCTCACCCAAAAGCTTTTACCAGGTGAACCATCATCAGGCGCAGCGGCTGTATGATCTGGCAATTCATCAAGCGGAAATTGGGAAAAAAGATACAGTTCTGGACCTATATTGCGGTGTAGGAACCATTTCTCTGGTAATGGCCAAATCTGCCGGCCGGGTGATCGGTGTGGAAGTGGTGGAGCAGGCTGTTCTTGATGCCAAAGAGAATGCCCGGCGAAACGGGTTGGATAACGCAGAATTTCTCTGCGCCGACGCGGGCAAAGCCACACTGGAATTGGAGCGCAAGGGAATTCGACCGGATGTGGTGGTGGTAGACCCGCCGCGAAAGGGATTGCAGGCGGATGCAATTGAGGCTATATGCCGCATTGGGCCAAAACGGCTGGTGTATATCTCCTGCGACCCGGCCACATTGGCAAGGGATCTGGCAATTTTCAAGCAGCGGGGCTTTGCAGTGAAACAGGTAACCGCCGCCGATTTATTCCCCGCCTGTGCCCATGTGGAGACAATCGTTCTTCTTGAGATAACTGGATAAATGAAAATACTTGTTATAGTAGAAAATGGTTCATGCCAAAGTGGAGATATTTGAATGGAGCAAATTTTATTACTAGAACCTCAAAAGATGTATGCGGATGAAATATGGAAATTTCGTCAAGAAATTTTGGAATGTGACGCAGAAAATGAAAACCAATTTGCAGGTTGCATGTCGCTTGATGTAAGTAAGTCTTCTGAAGAATGGATAAAAATATGTGAACTTAGAA
>CAOJND010000038.1 GCA_948439445.1 uncultured Eubacteriales bacterium
TAAGGCTTATACGTTTTAATAGCCATTTTGCGTTTCGCTCCTTTATAGAGAATTGGTTTAGACCATACCCTCGAAGAACTCGATGGTCTTGGAATCGTTCTTCAGAGTTATAACCGCCTTCTTATAGGCAGGCCGGCGGCCAGCGGGATAGGCGCCATTGCGCTTGACCTTCCCCTGCATGGAGATGGTATTGACCTTTTCAACCTTTACGCCAAAGATCTCTTCGATCGCAGCCTTGATCTCGGTCTTGTTGGCCTGGGTATCCACCATGAAGACATACTTCTTGTCAGCTACAGACTCCATGGACTTCTCCGTGATAACCGGTCTTTTGATGATGTCGTATGCGTTCTTCATTATGCGAATACCTCCTCGAGCTTGGCCAGCGCCGCCCGGTCTACGACCAACTTGTTGGCGTTCAGCACATCGTACACATTCACCAGATTGGCAAATGTAACCTGGCAGCCGGGGATGTTGCGTCCAGACTTGACCACATTGGTGTCCGGTGCGGCGGTAACCACCAGAGCCTTGGCGTCAGCACCAACCGCACTGAGGAACTTGGCAAACTCCTTAGTCTTGATGGTGTCCATCTTGATGGCGTCGATTACCACCACATTATTCTCAGAAGCCTTGGCACTGAGTACAGACTTCAGAGCCAGCCGGCGGGACTTCTTATTCAGCGTGTATTTATAGCTCCGAGGCTTCGGTGCAAACACAATACCGCCGTGGGTCCACTGGGGCGCGCGGGTGCTGCCCTGCCGTGCACGGCCGGTGCCCTTCTGCCGCCAGGGTTTCCGGCCACCGCCGGATACCTCCGCGCGGGTTAACGCGGACTGGGTGCCCTGCCGCAGATTGGCCAGGTGGTTCTTCACCACATCATGGACAACAGAGGCGTTGGGCTCAATTCCAAACAGCGCTTCGGAAAGTTCGACCTCACCGACCTGCTTGCCGGACATGTCATAAACAATAGTCTTAGGCATGATTTAAGCTCTCCTTTCCTTAGCCTCTCGCGGAAGCCTTCTGGGGATTCCGGCCAGAAGCCTTCTGCGGGTTCTTGCTGATGCCAGCCTCGCCGGACTTGACCTTGATGGTCTTGACCGCGTTGCGCACATAGACCACGCCGCCCTTAGGGCCGGGGATGGCGCCGCGAATAACCAGCATATTCAGCTCCGCATCAACTTTCACAACGTCTAGGTTCTCAATCGTGACCTGCTCCACACCCATCTGGCCAGCGCCAATCTTGCCCGGGAAGATCCGGGACTGATGGGAAGAAGCGCCCATGGAACCGGCATGGCGATGGACAGGGCCGCCGCCGTGGGTCATAGGCGTCCGGCCTGCGCCGTAGCGCTTTACAACGCCCTGATAGCCATGGCCCTTGGAGGTGCCGGTTACGTCGATCTTGTCGCCAGCGGCAAAGACGTCCGCTTTCAACACATCGCCCACGTTCATATCCGCGGCGCCGTCCAGCTTGAATTCCTTCAGATACTTCTTAGGGGCAACGCCAGCCTTCTTCAGGTGGCCGGCCTCCGGCTTGGTCAGCTTGGACTCTTTGACATCGCCAAAGCCCAGCTGCACCGCCGTATAGCCGTCGGTCTCCACAGTCTTCTTCTGGGTAACGACGCAGGGGCCGGCTTCCACAACGGTAACCGGGATCACCTTGCCGCTCTCATCGAAGATCTGGGTCATGCCCACTTTTTTGCCGATGATTGCTTTTTGCATGTTGTTTACTCCTTTTATTAGGTTATTGGTTGGCCTCGCCCATTGGGTGGCGTCGCCAACATGACCCGTCCGCCCGATGCCAGACAGTGCGGGCAGCCATAATCGTGACGGGCGATTACAGCTTTATCTCAATCTCAACGCCAGCAGGAAGGTCCAGAGACATCAGTGCCTCCACGGTCTTCTGGTTGGGGTTGAGAATATCGATCAGTCTCTTGTGGGTTCTGCGCTCAAACTGCTCACGGGAGTCCTTATACTTATGGACAGCGCGAAGGATCGTCACGACTTCCTTCTTGGTGGGCAGGGGGACGGGACCGGAGACCGTCGCGCCGTTGCGCTTGGCCGTCTCCACAATTCTTGCCGCGCTGGAGTCGATCAGCTGGTGATCATAAGCCTTCAGGCGGATCCGAATCATTTCCTGATTTGCCATAGTGTTTGTTTCCTCCTTGAAAAACGTACTCAGTTTCGTGGTGCCTGGGTACGGATGAGCTGTTATCCACGCCGTCGTGCGTATCATTCTGAGCCAGAAAAAATGGCCGACGCAAGGCCGACCTTTTCCTATGGCGCAACGATATACGCAGCGCAGGACAGTTCAGCCGCCCGATGACCGGACATACTCCGCAGAAGTTACCGGCTTGCGCCGCAATCTCCTGCATCATCGCATACATGCGCAGCTAGCCCACACATGCTAGAGTATGATACCACATCTATCCTGCATTGTCAAGGATTATTTTCATTTTTTCGCATATTTTTGGTCTAAACCAGTCCCGGTATGGCTGATTCCTTTTATTCTCCAAGGTTATTGTACAAAGTGAACAATTTTAGTAAAGTATTTTTTAGCTTTATAGAAACTATTGACAATTATTATATCTGTGTTATATTTTAAAATAAGGTTGAATTCCCTAACTTGTAATTTGTTATCTTCTGCGGGGTGCTTAGCCAGTGTCCTTGGAGAGAGATGAAAAAGATGGTTTAAAGCGACAAGTAGCAGTTTGCGCTGATTCTGAATGGTGAGGTGGTTTTGATGGTAAAAAAATGTTTTGGGATTGTCTTCATTTTCGTCATTGGTTTCGTTTTAGGCTTTTTGTCCATTCCTGGAGTGGATGTCAAACGCTCCTCCCACAGCCGGTCGAGAAGCTGGCACTTAACTATCAGAAGTAGTGCTATCATGGATCCCAGGGCAACTGCCGGGATGATACAAATCTGACTTCCCACGCACAATTTAGCGATAGAGGCGGTTTTGGCAGTGCATACGGCTGGTTCCTCATTTCCAGTTGGGAGGAATACCAGGACTATATGGAAATCATCTCCAAAAAGCTTACGGAGGATTATTCCTCGGAAGCGCCCAATTATAAAGGATTCCGATATACCATCGAAGAGAATACGCTTACAGAGGACATCACCCCGTCTTTTTTCAACAGCAACTTCCTGGCCTGCATTGATATCGGTCATAGGGGTGATCCAACCTTATCATCTAGCTTGGATTCTGTTGTGCTTGAGGGCAATAGGATCATCCAAGCCACTGTGTCAGAGTATTATGTCCCAGGTTCCACCGCTGATGTTAGCGGCCATCTTTACTGGATTCAGATTCCTCGGGAACACCATCAAAGGACGTTTGAGGTAGAATTTCTTACCGAAACGACTTCATCTCCATTTGTTCCTGAGCCATAGTAAAAAAGCCGCTTTCGCCTGCACAGATGCTGACGTTTCTGGCCATTTATAGGATTCAGATCCCTAGGCCGGCGATGAATCTAAAGGTGGAATTCCACAGTGAAACGCCTGATCGCGCATTTCCATTTCCTCCATAATCCATAAGCAACACGCCGCAGCGGCTTCCTATGAGGCTGCTGCGGCGCGTTATTTCACTCACTCTCTCGAGGTTTTGTCTCAAACCCCATTTCGAGGACTTTTTAAAAAAGTCCTCGAAAAACCCAAAAAACTTTTCAACCGGATCCTCTAGGAGCCTTTTAGCTCCCATTGCTTGACCTGGCTGGCCTTTTCGTACAGCCGCAAATAGCTATCATAGCGGGTGGGCTGGATTTTCCCCTCCGCCAGCGCAGCCGTCAAAGCGCAGCCCGGCTCCTTCCGGTGGGAACAATCCCGAAACTGGCAAGACCCCACCCAGGGCGCAAAATCCGGAAAGGCATACTGAAGATTTTCCTTTAAAATAACCTCCATCTGGTCGGTGTCAAAACTGGAAAATCCCGGCGTATCCGCCACATAGGTATCCTCGCCCAGCGGATACAGCTGGACATGACGGGTGGTGTGCCGCCCACGGCCCAATTTTTCCGAAACCTCCCCAGTGGCCAGCGCCAGTTCTGGGCAAAGCGCGTTTAACACGCTGCTTTTTCCCACGCCGGAGTTCCCGGTAAACGCCACCAATTTCCCTTGGATCGCTTGGCGCAATTCAGCAATTCCCTGACCGGTTTTGGCGCTGGTTTGAATCACCGGAAAACCTGCATTACGGTAGATATCCGCCAGTGCCTGGCCAGGATCCAAATCCCCTTTATTGACACACAGCAGCACGGAAACCCCCTGATCCCCCGCAATCGCCGCCACCCGGTCAATGAGAAACGGCTCCGTAATGGGGTTGACATTGGCGGCAAACATCACCAAAAGTTCCAGATTTGCCACCGCCGGCCGCACAAACCGGTTTTTTCTAGGAAGCAACCGCTCCACCATTCCCTTGCCATGCTCCACCGTAATCTCGGCCAGATCTCCCACCAAAGGGGACTCCATCCCACGGCGCAGAATCCCCCGGCCCCGGCAGGTGATAAGGCCCGCCGGGGTTTGCACGTCATAAAAACCGCTGAGGGATCGGATGATCCTTCCGGACTGTCTATCCGCCATTGCTCGTAAAGTCCACCTTTTCCGTTCCGTAGTATTCGTCGTTGATATACAGCTCATAATACTGGACGCCTTTGCCCGTGAGCTGTACTTGAATGCTGGTGGTTCCAGGACCCACCACGGTACTGTCTGTCACCGGTTCCCCATTATAGCGTAGTTGCAGGGTATAGGCCTCCGTCCGCTCCGGCAACTGCAAAGTGATGGTTTTGGTCACCGTGATGGAGGCGGGATCTGTTGACGGCTCCGTTGGCGGTTCTGTCGTCGGCTCCGTAGTCGGCGCGGTAGTCTCCGCCGGACCCTGCGATACATACAAAATAATTTTACTCTTGACGTCCAGAGAAGTGCCACGTTCTACAGACTGGCGGACAACTTCATCCTTTTCCCGATTGCTCTCCACCGGTTCATAGTCAACATTCTTAAATCCAATGCCCCGCAGCACATCTATGGCCGTGGTGAGGTCCATTCCCACCACATTGACCATGACTTCTGTCTGTGTCTCCGGGCCAGTGCTGATCCACAGCGTTACCGTTTGGCCCCGGCTAAGTTCGCTTCCCTCGGAAGGTTCCGTCCGAATGACCTTGCCCTCCTGAACTGTCTCATTGGATTCCTCCCGAATGATGACCTTCAGATCCAACTCCATCCCTTCCAGGAAGCTTTTGGCATAGTCACGCTCCAGATCCACCAGGTTTTCCATGGTGTGGACCTCCGGCTCAGATCCCATACTGACCACTACGTATACATCCGCGCCTTGGACGACCTCACTGCCACCCTCAGGCCGCTGATCCATAATCTCGCCCTTTTCATACTCGTCGCTATAGCTTCGATTTTGCAGTTGGACGTTGATATCCGTGTAAATCGGTAGTTCATCGTAGGTCTTTCCAATTAAATAGGGCACCCGCACCAGGGTTGCGTTGCTGTTTAGACTATTGCTAAACCACATCACCAGAATGATGGCAATGGCCACGACAGCTACCGCCGAGCAGACAATAATGGTCAACATGCTGCCCCGATTACGCTGCGGCTCCTCTTCTTCCGGTTCTACACGCCGCTGCGGCTCCTGCTCCCGGCGGATCCGGCCAGAGCTGGTATCCGTATGAATGCCGCTGGGCGCCGGCCGGGGCTGCTGGACCGGCGGGACATAGCCGCGGTTATGCAAGCCGTAATCGAACAGCACGGAAGGGTTCTTCCGCAGCTCATCCATGTCATAAAGCATCTCTGTAGCGGTGGCGTAGCGCTGGCTGGGATCCATGGCCATGGCCTTCATAATGATCTGCTCCAGCCCACCAGGAATATTGGGGTTCAGGGTGGAGGGCATGGGCGCGCCGCCATTGATGTGCTGAATCGCCACTGCCACTGGGGAATCCCCATCATAGGGCGTTCGCCCCGTCATCATCTCATACATGACCACGCCCAGGGAGTACAGGTCGGATCGATTGTCCACCCGGCCGCCTTTGGCCTGCTCTGGGGAAATGTAGTGCACCGAACCAAGGGCTTCCTTGGTCAGGGTATTGCTCTTGGACATAATCCGGGCAATGCCAAAATCCGTCACCTTGACAGAGCCGTTTTTCAGCACCATCACATTGTGCGGTTTGATATCCCGATGGACAATCCCCCGACTGTGGGCGTGCTCCAGCGCCTTGGCAATCTGCATGGCGAAATGCAGCGTTTCTTTCCAATTTAGCACACCTTTTTTGGCCATGTACTGCTTCAAACTAATCCCATCGATTAGCTCCATTACAATATAATCCGCCTCCGGCGAGGAGGACACGTCATACACAGAGACAATATTGGGGTTGCTCAGCATGGCAACCGCCTGACTCTCTGCGTGGAATCTGCGCCGGAATTCTTCGTCCTGCCGGTTATCATCCCGCAGGAGCTTAATCGCCACCAGCCGGTTCAACCGGTGATCCCGGGCCTTGTACACAATTGCCATGCCGCCGGTACCAATGACCTCCAGGATTTCGTACCGGTCTTCCAGCACCCGGCCGATAAATTTATCCTTATCCATAAACAATTTCCTTTCCCATTGGCACTAGCACAGTACCAAAACGCTGGACACATTGTCCGGCGCGCCGCGATTCTTGGCAATTTCCAGCAGCCGCTGGCAGCAAAACTGCTTGTTGACACCGTGGGCCACCTCAAACAAGATCTCTTGATCGTCCACCACATTGGACAGGCCGTCAGAACAGAGTAAAATACAATCGCCCCGTTCCAGATCCACCTGAAACAGATCGCCCCGCACCACTGATTCCGTGCCAATGGCACGGGTAATCAAGTTTTTCCCAGGATAAGTTCTAGCCTCTTCCGGCGTCAGCTCTCCCTGCTGAAGCATCATCTCTACCAGAGAATGATCCGTGGTCAGCCGGGTAATGCCCGCCTGATTGATCAGGTAGGCCCGGCTGTCCCCCACGTTGATTATGGTTCCCTGTTTTCCACTGAGCAGCGCCGCCACCAGGGTAGTGCCCATGCCATTGAACGCCTCAAACTGCTGTGCCTGGTCATACACCGTAAAATTGGCCAGCTTGACGGCGCTTTCCAGCATCTGCTCAATCTGTTCTTGGGGCATACCCGCTTTCCAGCTACGCCGGACCTCCTGGACAAACACATCGGCAGCCAGCGCGCTGGCCACATTGCCGGACTTGGCACCACCCATGCCGTCGCAAACCACGCAAAGCACTGTATCGTTGTCCAGTTCCTCAATCTGGTAGGTATCCTGATTCTGTGTCCGAACACAGCCTTGATCTGTTAACCCCCAGCTTTGCATTATGAACCCCCCTTTCGAGGTCTTTCGCGTCATGCCTGACGCTGTCGTGTATAATTTCGCCGCAGCTGGCCGCAGGAGGCGTCAATATCGCCGCCCAGGGTTCGCCGCACAGTAACAGGGATGCCCCCAGACTCCAGCATGTTCTGGAACTGGACCACCGCTTTCCAAGAACTGGGTTTGAGAGGGCTTTCCTCTACATGATTCAATGGAATTAGGTTTACGTGGGCCGGCAGGCCCCGCAACCGTTTTCGCAGCAGCTTGGCAGCCTCCTGCGTATCGTTGACTCCTTGAATCATGGCATATTCAAAAGAAATGCGCCGGTTTGTCTTGGCAAAATAATCCCGGCAAGCCTCTAATAACACCTCTACGGGGTAGGCCTTATTTACCGGCATCAATCGGCTTCGTGTCTCATTATCCGGCGCGTGGAGGGATACCGACAGTGTCAGCTGCAAATTCCGCTGCGCCAATTGCCGGATCCCTGGTACCAGGCCGCAGGTGGAAAGGCTGATATGCCGCATGGAAATGTTCAGTCCAATGGGGCTGTTCACCAGCTCCAAAAACCGCATTACATTGTCAAAATTGTCCAGCGGCTCTCCAATTCCCATCAAAACAATATGGGAAATCGGCAGTCCCGCGTCTATCTGAGTAAATAGCACCTGATCCAGCATTTCATATGGCTCCAGCCGCCGCACCAAGCCGCCCAAGGTAGAGGCGCAGAAAGCGCAACCCATCCGGCAACCCACCTGAGAGGAAATGCACACGGTATTGCCGTAATGGTATCGCATCAGCACCGTCTCCACACAATTGCCGTCAGCCAGCCGCCACAAATATTTAATGGTGCCGTCCTTTGCAGACGCCTGCCGGCGGATCACCTCTGGCGGCGTAAAAGGATATTGCGCTTCCAAGCTATGCCGCAGGGCGGTTGGCAGATTGGACATCTGCGCATAGGAGCAGGCGCCTCGATGCAGCCACTGGGCAATCTGCTTCCCGCGGAACGCCGGCTGGCCTAGGTCCCGGACAACCTGCTCCAGCTCCGGCAGTGTCATGGACTTGATGTTCATGATTTCCTCCGCAGACGGGCGATAAAGAATCCGTCTGTGTCATATTCGCCGGGAACCAGTAGCTGCATCCCTGTGGTGTTCGCCGGGAATACGGCGGGCAGCTCCATGGGCGCTAAGTAGAAGTCCGGCCGGTGCTTTAAAAATGCCTGGATCACGCCCTCGTTTTCCCGCCGCACCAGGGTGCAGGTGGAGTAGAGCAGGATCCCGCCTGGCTTGACATAATCCGCCTGTTTATCGAGAATCTTCAATTGAAGCTCTGGCATCCGGGCCATATCCACCGGATTCTTAAATCGGATGTCCGGCTTTTTGCGGATGATACCATAGCCGGAGCAGGGCACATCAGCCAGCACCACATCCATTTTTCCAAACCAAGTGGGGTGATTTTCCGTGGCGTCCTGCTCCCGCACCAGCACATTGGTCAGGCCCAACCGGTCCGCTCCATTCTGGATTAAAATGGTCTTGTGCCGGTGGATATCCGCCGCGCGGATTTTTCCCCGGCCACCCATGGCAATCGCGGCGGCAAAGGTTTTTCCGCCAGGGGCAGCGCAGCAATCCAGCAGCCGTACATCCTCCCCCTGGGGGATTCCAGCCGCCATCACACAAAGCCTGGCCGCCGGGTCTTGGACATAGAACCAACCGTCCTGATAGCTTTGTAACTGCTCCAAATTGCCAGTATTGTCCAATACCAGACAGTCTGGCATCCAGGGATGGGCAAGAACCGTTACTCCCTGTTCTTCTAAAGAACGGGTAAGCGCCTGGGTGGTGGTGCGCAACGTGTTTACCTGCACCACAGTATTTGGCGTATCGTTATTGGCTGCCAGCATCGGCTCCAAGCGCTGCTGGCCCACGTAATCCTCCAGCAAGTCAATCAGCACCTGGGGTGTGCTATAACGGATGGAAAGGCAGTCCGGCAGTTCCAATGTCCCCTTGGTCCGCACCGCGCTTCGCAGCACCGCGTTGACAAGTCCTGGAGCGGACCGCTGCCAACGACAGTATTTTTTTGTCAGGCCGACGGACTCGTTTACCGCCGCTGACGCCGGAATCCGATCCAGCTCATAGATCTGGTATAGCCCCAGATGGAGAATATCCCGCACCATAGGGTGTAGATTGCGCACCTGGCCGGTCAGCAGTTGCTGAAGCAAATAGTCCAGCAGCGTTCGATTTTGCAGCACACCATAGGCCAGCCGGGCCGCCAACGCCGCCTCCCGGGGATCCAGCCGGTCCCGGGCAATATAATCCTTCAGCGCACCGTTGGACCATGCGCCCTGCCTCCGGCAGGCAATCAGCACTGTCAACGCCGTCTCTCTTGCCGCCATACCCAATTCCTCCTAGAAAAATCGATGAAATGGCTCATTGGCCAGCTCACTGAAAAAAGCATTCTTCCGTCTGGTCCAGAGGATGCCCTCGGAAATAGTCCGGCGCCGCCATCCGTTTGCCCCCCTCGGCCTGTAAAACCTGAATTTCCACAGCGCCCTGGCCGCATGCAACCTGTAGGCCCGTTTTGGTCAGCCCCAAAATAGCGCCAGGCTTTGCCCCGGGCTTTCCCGCCGCCAAAACGGTGCTGTAAATCTTAAACCGCTTGTCTTGCAGCTCTCCCGTGGCCACAGGCCAGGGATTCAAGCCCCGCACCTGGTTGTGAACTTCCTGGGCTGGCTTCGTCCAATCAATGGGACACATGGTCTTATCCAGCATTGGGGCATAGGTGGCCTTCGCATCGTCCTGCGCCGCCGCGTCCACAGCGCCCTGAGCCAGGCGCGTCATGGTCTTTTGCAATAGCGCCGCGCCCAGTTCTGCCAGCCGGCTAAGCAGCTCTCCCGCCGTTTCGTTTGGCCCAATCGGGGTCTTGGCCACATCGATTACCGGTCCGGCATCCATGGCCTTGGTCAGATACATTGCGCTGACCCCCGTCTCCTCCAGCCCGTGGAGCACCGCCCACTGATAGGGCGCCGCGCCGCGGTAGGCCGGCAGAATGCTGGCATGGATGTTGATGCAGCCCTTCGGCGGAATATCCAATACCTTCTGGGGCAGTAGCTGGCCATAGGCCACCACCGCGATTACATCCGGCTTGAGCGCCGCCAGGACCTCCACCGCCTCCGGGCTGCGGAAGCTCTCCGGCTGATACACTGGAATCCCCCGCTCCACCGCCAGCGTCTTTACTTCGGAAGCGGTCCGCTTCATCCCCCGGCTTTTGGGCCGGTCCGGCTGGGTATATGCCGCCACAACGGGAAAGCCGCCGTCTAATAGCCCTTTGAGGCAGGTGGCGGCGATTCCCGGCGTCCCCATAAATACAATTCTCATATTGGTTCCCCTTTGCTGTGGTTTTTGGCGCTCACATCCGGTCCAATTCCTCATCGGTCAAAAACCGCTCCATGACCTCGGTATAGAGCTTACCGTCCAAATGATCCAGCTCGTGGCAGAAGCAGCGGGCAATCAGCTCCTCCCCTTCCACCTCAAACCATTGGCCAAACCGGTCCTGGGCCCGCACAACCGCATAATTGGGCCGTTTCACCAGGCCATACCGCCCCGGTACGCTGAGACATCCCTCCGGCCCTTCCTGCTGGCCGTCAGTTCGCACCAGCACCGGATTCACCAGCTCCAGGATCTCCTCGCCGGTGTCCACAACCACCACCCTGCGCAGAATTCCCACCTGCGGCGCCGCCAAGCCAACGCCCTCGGCATCGTCCAGCGTCTGCCCCATGTCATCAAGCAGCTTGTGTAGCTTGCTGTCAAAGCTAGTCACTGGTTTACAGACCTTGTGCAGCGCCGGATTTTCATCTGTCAATATTTTGCGCAGTCCCATGCTTGTTCCCTCTTTCTGTTACTCAAATCCATTCACTTCAATAAACGCGCAGACGCCTCGATTGATCCGCTCCCGGAGAAACTCCCGCAATACCGCCGCCAATAGCTGGCGAACCGGACGGGTCGCCCGGCCGCGCAGAGTCAACCGGTACCGATACCGGTTATTGATTTTCGGAATCGGGCATGGCGCCGGCCCTAAAATCCGGCTCTCCTCCTGGAGCGCCGCCCGGCACAGTTGATCTGCCAGCCGCTCCCGGAACCGCACCGCCCCCCGGAGCACCGCTCCCTCGTCCTGCCCGGTAAAAGTCACCAGGATAACATCCCCAAAAGGCGGCAGGCTCTGCACCCGGCGCAGATTGGATTCCAGCTCGTAAAATCCATCGTAGTCCTGCCGGGCCGCCAGCTGCAACACCTGATGGTTGGGGGCCATGGTCTGGATAATCGCCTGGCCCTGCGCTGTGCCCCGGCCCGCCCGGCCCACCACCTGCGTCAGAAGATTAAAGGTGGTTTCCGCGGCACGAAAACTGTCGCTGTACAAGCTCAGATCCGCATCCAGCACCCCCACCAAGGTTACATCCGGTAAATTCAATCCCTTGGCCACCATTTGGGTACCGATTAGAACAGGCACCCGGTCCTGTTTAAAATGCTCTAAAATGCGTTCATGGGTATTCACCGCGCTGACCGTGTCCGCATCCATCCGAAGAATTTCTGCCGCCGGGAACAACGCCTGCACCTCCTGCTGGGCCCGCTGGGTGCCAATTCCAATTTGCCGAAAAGGCCCGCCGCACTGCGGGCACCGCTGGGGCGTCCGTTGGGAATAACCGCAGTAGTGACACATCAGCCGCCCATTGGCGCTGTGATAGGTCAGGCGGGCACTGCACCGGGGACACTCCGGCGACTCCCGGCAGTCCACGCATACCAGCGCGCGGCTATTGCCCCGGCGATTTAACAGTAAGATGGCCTGTTTACCGGCCGCCATGGTGTCTGCCATAGCCTGCTGCAAGGCCTGGCTACAGGCCAAGTCATTGCCCGCATAAAGCTCCTGCCGTAAATCCACGATCTGTACCGGAGGCAATGGCCGGCCATTGTATCGGTTTTCCAAACGAAACAAGGTGTAATCCCCGGTTTTTGCCCGGTACATCGTCTCAATAGACGGCGTGGCGGAGCCAAGCAGAACCAAAGCCCGCTCCCGATCCCCCCGCCAAATGGCCACCTCCCGGGCGGCATACCGGGGTGCGTTTTCAGAACGGTAGCTGTGCTCCTGCTCCTCATCCAAAATCAGCAAGCCTAAATTCTGGCACGGCGCGAACACCGCTGACCGAGTTCCCACCACCACTCTGGCCTCTCCGGCACGTAGGCGCTTCCACTGGTCGTAGCGCTCCCCTGTGGGAAGGCTGCTGTGCAGTACCGCCACCTGCTCGCCAAAATGGGCAACCAACAGCCCCAAAAGCTGGGGTGTTAGCGCAATCTCCGGCACCAAGAGCATGGCGCTTTTCCCCTGCTCCAAACTTTTCGCGATCAGCTTCAGATATACGCTGGTCTTTCCGGAGCCGGTAACGCCATATAGCAGCGCAACCCCAGGCTTTGGTCGCTCCATGCAGGCGCACAGACCTACAAAAGCGGCCTGCTGCTCTTCATTGAGAACCAAAGGTCCCGCCAAAACCGCCGGGCGAATCTCCCGGCAACGCAGCACCGGCTTTGGATGCAGCTCCACATAGCCCATCTGGGCCAGCTTGCGCACTGTCGCAGGCTTGGCCCCAGTGAAATAGCAAAGCTCTTTCACCGAAGCGCTTCCCACGCCGCATAACGCCTCCAGAACGCCCCGCTGAAGCGCCCCGGTCCTGGGCCGTCGGGCAAATTCCATGACTTCCTCCGCAGAAGCGGCAAGGAGCGCAATCTGCTCCGTCTTGTCGCCAGTTCTGCGCAAAAAGTCTGTATCACACTGGATCCATTTTTTATTTTGGAGATATCGCAGCGCTGCAAGCCGGTCCGGCTCATCTGGCACACAGCGGGCCAACGCCACATCGTCAGCCTTTCCGCCCAAATCCTCCAGCAACTGCAAAATGGCAACCGCATTTTTCTGTCGGATCGTATGGCCGCGCCAGTCCGCCTCTGCAAGCAATGTGTAGGTAGCTTTTCGCCGGAACCACAAGCCTACCGGAAGCATGGCCCGCACCGCCTCATATAAGGTACAAAAATATCGCTCCCGCAGAAATCCCGCCAACCGTAGCA